>NZ_JBFAOO010000004.1:0-93976 GCF_040675265.1 Microbispora sp. NPDC049633 | reverse complement strand
CCGGGACGCCACCGCCCGCGCACGGTCGGCTGTCCGGACGAGCGCGTCCAGCCAGGCGTCGCGCCCGGCGGCCGGCTCCGGCGCCGGCACGTCGTCCATGATCTCAGCCATCAGCAGCTCGACGACGCCGTCGAGCAGATCGGCCTTGTTCGCGACATGCCGGTAGAGCGCCATCGGCGTCACCGCCAGTCGTCTGGCGACCGTGTGCATGCTCACGGACGCGACGCCGTCGGCGTCGGCGACGTCGAGCGCGGCAGCCACGATCGCCGCCCGGTCGATCGTCTTCGGGCGTGGCATCCGGTACCTCCCACCACCGTTGTATGTATATGGCATAAACTTACGCTGTGCGACCGCATGTCCGCCGCGTGCCGCGGCACACCGCCTGGATCCTCCCCCTGTCCGTCGTCGCGCTCGTCACGGTGTTCCTGCTGATCATGGCCGGCGGCGACGCCACGTACGCCGTGCGGGTGCTGGTGCGCCAGGACTCGGGCATCACCGACGTCGAGTGGAAGAAGCACAGCTCGGTGCACGCGGCCACCACACCCCGGCCGTGGCAGGCGACCGGCGACTGCCCGATCCGCGACTCGCTGCCCAGCCGGAACGCGCAGAGCATCGTCGTCGTGCACGACGGCCGGCTTGTGTGCGAGTGGTACGGCAACGGCGGAGCGCCCGATCGCCCGGCCGCCGCGTTCTCGGTGTCCAAGACGGTGATCTCGTTGCTCGTGTCCCGGGCCGTCGCGGACGGCACGATCTCCGGACTCGGCATGCCCATCACCAGGGTCGCGCCCGAACTGCACGCCAGGGATGCCCGGTTCTCCGCCGTCACCCTGGGCGATCTGATCGATATGCGCTCCGGCATCGCCTTCTCCGACGACATCTCGTTTCCCTGGGTCAACCGGGACTATCCGTCGGTCTACTACGCGACCGACCTGGCCGCGACGATCGTCCGGCGGCCGGAGATCGCGAGCCCGCCGGGGTCGTTCACCTACAACGACTACGCGCCCAACCTCGTCGGCCTCGCGTATCGGCGACTGACCGGCACGCCGCTCACAGGGCAGCCGCTGCAACGCCTGTGGGACGACCTGGGTGCGGAGCATCCCGCCGAATGGTGCGTCGACGACCACGGATTCCCCTATCACGAGAGCGGCCTCGTGGTGACCGCCCGCGACCTGGCCAAAATCGGTCAGCTCATGCTCGACGGGGGCCGGGTCGCCGGCCGCCGGGTGGCGCCCCGGGCGTTCCTCGACCGCAGCCTCGACCCGGCCGGCCGCGAACCGGTGACCACCTTCGCCGGCATCAGCGTCGGATACCGCAACGGCTGGTGGATCCTCCCCCGGGGCGACGGCGGACGCGACCTCGCCGCGATGGGCGCACACGGTCAGATCATGGTGGTGTCCCCGGCCACCGGGACGGTGATCGTCCGCATGGGCGACGACTACCGGACCAACATCCAGATCGCCGCCACCCTCCAGAATCTCGCCGACCGGCTGGCGTCCGCCACTCCCGCATAATCGGCTTCCCGGGTCCGGCGAACGCCGCCCAGCGCGTACGGCGCCGGGAGACCCCGTGGCGCGCTCATCAGCGGCGGCGAGGACACATCTTGCCCTACCTATCGAATATCGATAGATTCTTATCGTGCTTCGATGGAAGGAGAGGCGATGAAAAGGCTGACGGTGCTCGCGTTGCGGGCCGTGCTCGTGGCGCTGCTCGCGGGCTCGGTGTTCGTGCAGACGGTGATGGTGCCGCTGCTGGCCTCCGACTTGGAGGGGCTCGACCCGGAGTACGCGTATCTGCGCTTCCCGTTCCTCGCGATCACCGTGCTGGGCGTCGTGACGGTCGAGGTCGTCCTGGTCTGCGTCTGGCGGCTGGTCACGATGGTGCGGCGCGACACGGTGTTCTCCCACGCCGCCTTCCGCTACGTGGACGTCGTGATCGGCGCGTTCGTGGCGGCCGCCCTCCTGATCTTCGCGCTCGGGTTCGTCCTGGCGCCGGGCGAGGCCGTTCCCCCGGGCGTGGTCCTCCTGGTCGGCGGGGTCGGCGTGGCGGCCCTCGGGGTCGCGCTCGTCGTGCTCGTGCTGCGGATGCTGCTCAACCAGGCCGTCGCCCGCGACGTCGAGGCGGCGCAGATGCAGGCCGAGCTGGACGAAGTGATCTGATGCCGATCATCGTCGACATCGATGTGATGCTGGCCAAGCGGAAGATGTCCGTGGGCGAGCTCGCGGACCGCGTCGGGATCACGCCCGCCAACCTGGCGGTGCTCAAGAACGGCCGCGCCAAGGCGGTGCGCTTCACGACGCTCGCCGCGCTCTGCGAGGCGCTCGACTGCCAGCCGGGAGACCTGCTGCGCTGGGAGTCCGGCACCTCCACGAACGCCTGAGCCGGCCACCCCGCAGCCAGGGGTGCTCGCGGGTCGGGCGCGTCGGCTCACCACCCTCGCCATTGCCGATTGTGATAGGTAGATTACTGTCGGCAATCAACCGGGGGGACAACCATGAGCGTTTCTCGATCTCGTACGTACCTGGCCTGCGGTCTCGGCGCCGCGGGAGCGGCCGTGCTGGGCCTGGCTCTGACGGTCGTCCCGTCGGTGGCCGAGGGCGCCTCGGGCGGCGGTGCGCGCACCAGGCCGGTCGCCGACCCATCGCCGAAGCAGCCGGGCGGCCACACCGTGCTGACCTGCGCGGTGAGCACCAGCGCCAGCCAGCCGATCACCAGCGACCCGGCCGTGGGCAAGGAGGCCCGCACGGTGACCGCCAAGGGGGGCCTGACGCTCACCGGCTGCGCGTCCCCCGACGGCAGCTTCCCCAACATCCGCTCGGGGACGGCCACCCTCCAGGGCAGCGCGCAGGCGTCCTGCACCGGCGTGCAGAACGTCACCGGCGTGGGCACCATCGCGTGGAAGGACGCCCAGGGGCAGTCGCTGGGCGGCTCAACGATCCGCCCCAACCTCGACGCGATCAACGCGTACAACCCGGGCGACATGATGCTGGTCGGCGAGGTCGCCGACGGGAAGATGAAGGGCAAGCGGATCGCCGGGAAGGCGGCTCCCACGTCGGACGTCAGCCAGTGCTCGAGCAAGGGCGTGAGCAGCGTCCAGGGCAGCGGCACGGTCGCCTTCATCGCCGTCGACGCGCCGAAGTAGTCGATGCCGTCGGATGAGCCCGTGCTGCGGGTGCGGGACGTGCGGAAGGTCTACCGGGGCGGCCCGGTCCTGCGTGGAGTGGATCTCGACCTGCCGCCCGGCCGGGTGATGGGGATCGTCGGGGAGAACGGCGCGGGCAAGACCACGCTGCTGCGCGTCCTCGCCGGCGACCTGCGGCCGGACGGCGGGTCCGTGCGCCACGGCGGGCGCGTGGGTCACTGCCCGCAGGAGACGGTGCTGCACGACGCGTTCACGGTCGAGCAGCACCTGCGGTTCTTCCAGGTCGCGTACGGCCTGGACGACCTGCGCGGGGCCGAGGAGCTGATGGAGGCCCTCCGGTTCTCCGGCTCCCGCCGGGCCCGGCCCGCCACGCTGAGCGGTGGCACGCGGCAGAAGCTGAACCTCGTCCTGGCCCTGATGCACGACCCGGACGTGCTCCTGCTCGACGAGCCCTACCAGGGCTTCGACTGGGAGACGTACGTGCGGTTCTGGGACCTGGCCGAGGACCTGCGCGCGCGTGGCCGCTCGGTGCTGGTGGTCTCCCACCTCGCGTACGACGCGGCGCGCCTCGACAGCCTGCATCGGCTGGAGGGCGGCGTGCTGCGGGTCGCGGACAGGGGCACGGACAGGGGCACGGACAGGGGCACGGACAGGATCGCGGACAGGATCGCGGACAGGACCGGTGCCTTATGAGGGGTTACTGGACCTGTTACGCCACCGCCGTGCGCATGACGTTCGTGGAGCACCTGCGCAACCGGCTGGCACTGGTGATCGTCGTGGTCTTCATCCCGGTGTGGGCGATCCTCATCTACGCCCTGTCCCTGGAGATCGCGCTCCCCTTCCACCTCCGGGCCGCCGGCCGGACAGTCACCCTTCCGGCCAACGTCCTCAACCAGCTCGCCGGGGCGCTGCAGATCTCGGCGCTGATCACCGGGTTCATGATGTTCGTGACCACCCTGGACTCGGCGTCCTTCGACCGCCGGCTGGTGCGGGCCGGTTTCCCTCGGCTGTGCCTGATCGCGGCGAAGCTCACCGCCCTGGTGGTGGTCGCGCTCTGCGTCGCGCTCTACGCGACCGGCCTGATCTGCCTGACCCACCCCACCGCGCAGCCCCTGCTGCTGACCGCCGCCCTCGCCGGTGGAGCGCTGATCTACGGAGGGATCGGCATCGCGCTCGCCGCGGTGCTGACCACCGATCTGGCCGGTCTGGTCCTCGTCACCGTGATCTGCTCGATCGACCTGGCCCTGCAGAGCCCGCTCGCCACTCCGGCCGCGGCCAGCGTCGTCGTGCGCTACCTGCCCGACTACGGGCCGATGCAGTGGGCCGTCTCGTCCGTGGCCCTGGACACGGTGCCCTGGAGCGCCGCGGGCCCGGCCGTGTGCTGGGCACTGGTCACGGCGGCCCTCGGCGTCTCCGCGTTCGCTGCCCGTACGCGTGTCCACCGGCCGCTCGGTGAGCCGGCGTCCGTGAGTCCCGTCAGGAGCCACCCATGACAACGCAGTCCTTCCCCGCAGTGGAGTCCGACCTGGGACGGGTGCGGGAGATCCTCGGTCTGACCGGGGTGGCGGGCCGGCCCGAACTGGCCACGCTGACCAGGCAGCCGCCGGGCGGCCTCGGCCGCCTTATCCGGCCCACCCTGGCGTTGCTGTCGTACTACCTGCTCGCCGGTGCGGACCGGGCCGCCGGCGTCCGGGCCATACGGGCCGCGGCGGCCGTCGAGTTGCTGCACATGGCGTCCCTCTACCACGACGACGTCATCGACGACGCGCGGCAGCGCAGGGGCAGGCCGAGCGTCAACAGCGTGTGGGGCGCGCGCATGGCGGTCCTCGCCGGTGACCTCCTGGTGGTCAACGGCAGCCGGATCCTCGCCGAGCTGGGTGAACGCGAGGCACTGCTGGCCGCGGAGGCAGGCGAACGCGCCTGCTCGGGCGTGATCGCCGAGACCGCCGACCGCTTCCTGCTCTCCCGCACCGAGGAGGCCTACCTGGAGGTGACCGGCGCCAAGACCGCCGAGCTGCTGTCCCTGGCCTGCCGCCTGGGCGCCATGCAGGCCGGGCGGGGTCCGGAGGAGGAGGACGCGCTTGGGCGGTTCGGCTGGCACCTCGGCATGGCCTATCAAGTGCGCGACGACATCCTCGACCTGACCGCGACGGCCTGGAGTCTCGGGAAGCCGGCCAACTCCGACATCGTGGAGGGCGTCTACACGCTCCCCGTGATCAGGGCCCTGGCCCGCGAGCCCGCGCTCGCCCGGCTGCTGCGCCGCGATCTGACGGCGGCCGAGGCCGAGACCGCCCGCCGCCTGGTCCTGTCCTGCGGGGCGGTGGACGAGGCCCGGCAGGTCGTCGACGTTCACATGGAGGCGGCTCTCGGCCGGCTCGAGGGCCTCGGCGATCCGCGCTCACGGGACGCGCTGGCCGGTTACGCGCTGTCGATCATCAACACGGGCGGGCCGGCCGCTCCGGCTCTCGTCACCGTGCCCGCGCCGTCCCCCTCTCCGGCAGGCGTCGCCGGGCAGTTGCGCGAGCGGGTGCAGGAGCGGCTGGACGCGTGGTTACTGGAGACCGGGCTCGCCGCCACACCGGAGGAGGCCCGTCATCCGCGGTGGAGCGGCATGGCGTCGGCCGCCGCGCGGTTGTGGCCGGACGCCGACGCCGGGCAGGTCGAGACGCTGGCCCGGTGGATGCTGGTGTGCTACGTGCTCGACGACCTCTTGGAGGACCCCGAACTCACCGACTCCGGGGAGGTCGTCCGGCTGCGGCACCGGCTCACCGTTCTCATCCGCGAACTCCGCGAACTCGACGAGCTCGGCGAGCTCGGCGAACTCGGTCGGCGTGGCGACGCCCCGGGGGCCGGTGGGGCGGTCGCCACCGCTCTCGCCCAGGCCTGGGCGGGGATCCGCGTCGCGCAGCCGCCCTCGTGGCGGGCGCGCGCACTCGACCACCTCGCCGAATGGCTGGAGGCGTGCGAGCGCGAGGCGTGCCATCGGCTCAGCGGGTTCGTCCCCAGCCTGCGCGACCAGCTCCCGCTGCGCCTGCGCAGCGCCGGGCCCGGCCTCGCCCTGGACCTCTTCGAGGTGACGTACGGCAGGCGAATCGACCCGGCCGTACGCGACCATCCGCTCTTCCGCCGGGCGCTCGACCTGGGGCTGGCCACCGCGCTCACCGAGAACGACCTGCGGACCCTGGAGCAGGACGAGGCCATCGGCGCCCCCTACAACCTGGTCAGGGTGCTCCGCCACGAGACCGGCTGCACCAGGCAGGAGGCGATCGACGAGGTGACCCGGCAGGTCGAGGACGGCCACGCCCAGCTCGACGCCATGCTCGCCGCCGCCCCCGCGTTCCTGCGGACGGCCGCGAACGGCGCCGCCTCCGGCCCGGACTTCGGTCTCCTGCACCTCGTCCAGGAGCGGCTGCCCGGTTGGCGCGGTCTGCACGGCACCGACCGCTACAGCCGTACGGCGACCGGAAGCGGACCCGACCTGGCCCGGCTGCGCCGGGAACTCCTGCCCGAGTACGCCGAGACCGGCCCGACACGCTGACGCCGCCCTGTCGAGCGCTCCCGCCGGGGCCCGAAGGCCCTCTGGGAGCGCTCGCGACGGTCAGGCGCCGAGCTTCCAGATCCTGCCGGCCGGGTCCACGGCGTAGACGTACTTGTCGTTGATCGCGATGCTGACCGCGGCGATGCCGGTCAGTTGCCGCCAGTCCGAGCCGGTCCACAGGTAGGCGTCGTGATCGGCGGTGGTGATGGCCACGCGTGCGGGACTGGCGACGGCGATGTCGAGCAGTCCCGATCCGGGCATCTGCTGCCATCGGTCACCCGATCGCCGGTAGACCGATCCGTTGGGGTCGATGATCCACGTCTCACTTCCGCCGCCGGCCGCGATGCGGACGGCCGATCCGTCTGTGCGGGTCCAGGCGCTTCCGTTCCAGCGGAAGACGCCACCGGTGCTGCCGAGCGTCCAGGTGTTGTCGGCGCCGCCTGCGCCGATGTCGACGCCGGTGCCCGTCACCTGCTGCCATTGGCCGGCCGACGTGCGCCGGAAGATGTTCCCGTTGGAGCGCACGATCCAGGGCAGGCCGTCCGTGCTGACGGAGATCCGGGTGGCCTGGTCACCCACCAGGGTCCAGCCCGTCCCGGTCCACTGCTGTACGACTCCTGACGGACTGATGCCCCACAGCGCGGAGGAGCCGGCGGCCACGCGAGAGGCCAGGCCCGGCAACCGCTCCCACTCCCCTGCCCGGACGGCCTCGACCGCGCGGACACGAACCCGCTCTGGCGTGGCCGAAGCCGAGAAGGCCGAGGCCGCCGGGGTGAAGGCGGTACCGCCGAGAGCCAGGACAGCCACGCCGGTGGACAGGGCGCGCGAGAGACCGAGCACGTTGAGCCTCCTTGAGATGGGGACACCGGCACAACGATCACCTACCGGCACCGTCGATGCCACGAGGAGTCGCAATGTGCTCACGTAAAGTTACGGCTCCTGATCTACCAGGAACTCGGCGGGCCGGCCACCCGAACGCGGCAGACAGCCGCTACTTCGGCGAGCCGGATCGGTCGGCGGCCAGGCGGTCGAGCCATTCGCCGAGCACGTGGCGTTCACCGTCGGTGAGAGCCGTGGCGTCGGGCAGCGCGGCGCGCAGTGCCATCGCCGCCGCGGCGGGTCCGGGGGTCTCGACCGCAGGGAGGTCGGTGGTGATGGCGGCGATCGCCGCGTCGCGGGCCACCTCGGACAGGCGCGGGTCGCGCCGTTCCTCCGGCATGGCGAGCAGCGCGAAGACCGTGCCGCAGCCGGCGGCGTGCACGAGGTCCGCCGCCAGGCGCTCGCCGACCCTCAACCGGCCGGCGGCGGCGATGGCGCGGATGCGCTCCCCCAGCACGCGGAAGGCGGCGACGGCCGCGGGCGACTGCCGTCCCGGCGTGGGATCGCCGTACATGAGCGAGAACAAGGCGGGGTTCGCCAGCCCGAACCCGACGTGCAGGTCCCACCCGGCGCGCAGCCCTTCGACCGGGTCGCCGGCGGGCGGGGTCGCCCTCTTGTCCCGCAGGTAGGAGTCGAAGCCATACTCGGCGACCGCGTCGAGCAGGCCCTCCTTGTCGCCGAACAGGCGGTAGATCGTGGGTGCCTGCGTCCCCGCCGCGGCGGCCACCGCCCTGGTCGAGAGGGCGTCGCGCCCACCGCTCGCGAGCAGCCGCGCCGCGACCGACACGATGTGCGCCCGCGTCCTGTCGCGGCCGCTTGCCGTCTCACCCTCAGGGTCGCTCATGCTTCCAACGATAGCAGCAAGTTGCTATCGCTGAATTTCCAGTGTTAGCGTGCAGTCGATATCAGCGATAGCAATGGAGAGAATCGTGATCATCATCACCGGAGCGACCGGTCAGCTCGGGCGCGGCGTCGTCGAGCGGTTGCTCGCACGCGTTCCCGCCGACCGGATCGGCGTCAGCGTCCGCGACGCTTCGCGAGCCGAGGACCTCGCCCAGCGCGGCGTCCGCGTACGGCAGGGCGACTTCGACGACCCCGCGGGCCTGGCGCACGCGTTCGAGGGCGCGTCGCAGGTGCTCGTCGTCTCCGGCCCGGCCGACGCCCGCCCGCACCGTACGGCGATCGAGGCGGCCAAGGCGGCGGGAGCCGGGCGGATCCTCTACACCAGCCACATGGGCGCGAGCCCGGCCTCCGCCTTCGGCCCGATGCCGGCCCACGCCGAGACGGAGCAGGACCTGCGCGGATGCGGGGTGGCGTTCACCGCGCTGCGCAACGGCTTCTACGCGACCACCGCGCTCCACTTCGTGCAGCAAGCGTTGGAGACCGGCACGCTCGTCGCGCCCGAGGACGGCCCGGTCTCCTGGACCGCCCACGCCGACCTCGCCGAGGCGGCCGCCATCGCGCTGACCGAGGAGGGCCGGCTCGGCGGGGTCACGCCGCCGCTGACCGGCCCCGAGTCGCTCGACCTCGCGGACGTCGCCGCGATCGCCTCCGACCTGACGGGCCGCGAGATCACCCGCGTCACCGTCCCGGACGACGAGTGGGTCGCGGGCATGCTGGCGCGCGGCGTGCCCGAGCAGCAGGCCCGGTTCCTGCTGGGCATGTTCGAGGCCAGTCGTCAGGGGGAGTTCGCCGAGGTCGGCCCGGCGCTGGGCGACCTGCTCGGCCGTAAGCCGGCCGCGCTCCGCGAGGTCCTCGCGAACCGATAAAGGGTTGCCGTCCGGGCCGGGCCGCGCGACCCTTCGGGCTATGGGCGAGGAGCGGCGGAGATTGACCGACGCCGAGGGCGTCTCGGTGATGAGCTACCGGGAGGGCGTCCGTGACGGCCTTCCCTGGGCCTACGCGATCGAGGACATCGGCCCGGACGCCGCCGCCGTGATCATGTCACGGCTCCGGGGCTGGGCCGTCTCCGCGCCGGTCGAGCTCGGCCGGCAACTGGTGGAGCGGGGTGCCCGGCTGCAGCGGCACGCCACCGGGATGCGGTGTGACCTGCCGATCACCCGGCCGGTGGAGGGCGCCGCGCCCGACGGCTTCCGGCTGGTGCCCTGCGACCGGGCGCCCGCCGACATCTTCCCCGCGTGGTTCGCGGCCTACCCGCCCGGCCATCCCGACCACCGTCCCCGGGATCCTGAGAAGGCCCTTGAGGAGGAGCTCGTTCCGCTGCTCACCGGCGAGGAGATCGGCCCGCTGCTTCCGTGCAGCGTGCTCGCCGTACGGGACGGCTCTCCCGGCGAGGTGGTGGGCGGCGTCCTCGTCAACGACTCCGAGCGAGGGCCGTGGATCGCGGACGTGTTCCGGCACCCGGAGCGGTCGCCGCGGGGTCTCGGCGCGCTCATGCTGACGGCCACCCTGGTCCGCGCCGGTGCGGATGGCCTGCCCGGCCTCGGCCTGGTGGTCACACAGGGCAACCCCGCCCGCCACCTGTACGAGCGGCTCGGCTTCCGGGTGGTCGACGAGGGCATGACGGTCCTGATCTGAACGGTCCTGATCCGAACCGGGCGGCCTCGTTCCACCGATCGATTTCCAGACATCCGGCGACCTCGTCAAGGCCAGATATACAGTGTCATTGGATCTTGTAAGGAGGCCGGGAATGCTCGAATGGCTGGCAGCGGCGGTCGCGGCGGGCGGAACCGCGGTGGTGCAGGCCGCGGGCACGGACGCCTGGGTGATCGTGCGGCAGCGGGTGGCGAAAGTGCTCGGCCGCGACGATCCCGAACGCGAGCAGGCGGAACTGACGCGCCTGGACCAGACCGCGACGGCCCTCGCCTCACTCGCGCCGGAGGAAGCGGCGCTGGTACGGGCACGGCAGGAGGCGTCCTGGACGGCCCGGTTCGAGATGCTGCTGGAGAGTCTCGGCGAGGCCGAACGCGAACGGGTCGCCCGCGAACTGAACGACATCGCCGACCAGGCTCGTCAGGCGTCGGCGGGGGGAGTGTCGGGCAACGTCTTTAGTGGACCGACCGCGTTCCAGGTCGGGAACGGCAACCGGCAGGACAACCACTTCGGGCCGGGGACATGACCCGCGACGCCGAGCCGGGAAGAGACGAGCCGGGAAGAGACGGAGTATCGGGGAACGTCTTCCACGGCCCGGCCCCCTTCCAGCTCGGCGATCGCAACGTCCAGATCAATCACATCCACCACGCGGCGCCGTGGCGTCGGCCGCTGGTCCTCGCGGGCGCGGCGGTCACGACCCGGGAGGAACTGGCCGACGCCATCCGCGGCGAGTGGGCGGCCGCGAGGCGGCAGTTCTTCGAGGGCGCGGGCACAAGCGGCACACCCTCCGACGGGTGGCACGGCCTTCTCGCCTGGCTGCACGAGCTCGACGGTCTCAGTGCCGACGACCTGACCGCCCAGATCGAACTCGTCGACCATCGGCTCCGGGACGACGGACTCCCGGCCGACCTCAAACTGCTTCACCTGCTGGGCTGGCTCGATCCGCGGGGCGAAGCCGTCTGGCGGGGAACGATCGTGACACCGGAGTCGCTCTCCGAGGCATGCAGGCTCGGTCGTCTACGGGAAAGCGGCCCAGAGTGGGAGCTCTACCGCGACCTCTGCGAGGGCGGCTTGCTGGACGCCCTCGCCGGCTTCGCCGGCCTGAGCGCGTTGCGGGGAACGCAGCGGGCATGGGACGAGGCCTGGCGTTCGTGGCGGCGGTTGGCGGCTCAGGTTCCCGGACTGCCGCCGGAAGCCCGGGAGTGGGCCGAGAGCGGGGCACGCGGGCTGCTGCTGGCGGCCCTTCTGCCCTACCCGGAGAGCACGACGTGGTTGCGCGCCGGCTGCGAGCGCGTGACGCCTCCCCCCACGGGTGAGGTCGGCTGGTACGACTGGTTGCGCGCGCGGGACGGCGGCCATGACACTCCTGTCGGGTGGCTCGTGCGCGCCGACTTCACCGCTTTCGCCGCGGCGCAGGCGCAACAGCAGCGTCACCAGGCGGCAGCCGACCGGCAGAACCAGCGGATGTCGACCGCCCTGGACGCCGCCTCCGCCCTGCGCGACCGGCAGTGGGCCGACTACGAGCACCGCAGGCTCGCGCCCACCGCCCGATCGGGGGCGGCCGTCCGCGCGGCTCTGTGGCTCGGGGCCTGGGGCGCGGCCACGATCCCGCTGCCCTGGATCATGTGGGGCTGGGCTCGTCCGGACATCGCCACGACGCTGTCCTGGTATCTCGTCGCGCTGACCCTGGCGGCGTACGCGGGCCTGCTCCCGCGAGTCGTACGGCTCGGCGCGGCGTACCAGCCTCCGCTGCGGCGCCTGCGCGCGTGGATCGAGGAGGCCCGGACCGACCGCGCGAGCGCCCGGAGGGGTCTGATCAGAGCCGGCAGCGTGGGCGGAGCCGTCCTGATCCTCGGGGTGCTCGTGCACGACATCGGCTCCATCGTGACGACGGTCCTCCTCATTCCCCTGCTGGCCGCGGCGTTCCACTTCGCCCGTATCGGGGCGCTGCGCGACTGGGCGGACGAGCATCAGGAACGCCTGCGGGACTACCGGTCCAGGCGG
This sequence comes from Microbispora sp. NPDC049633, assembly GCF_040675265.1. Taxonomy (NCBI): domain Bacteria; kingdom Bacillati; phylum Actinomycetota; class Actinomycetes; order Streptosporangiales; family Streptosporangiaceae; genus Microbispora; species Microbispora sp. NPDC049633. The sequence goes on along the minus strand of NZ_JBFAOO010000004.1, from coordinate 81,863 downwards.
GCCGGTTCCGGCGGCCTCCCGCAGAACGTCGCCCGGGACGTGCGGTCGCCGTCGGCCAGAGTCCGGGCCGACGCCTATCAGGCGTACCTGCGGCAGTTCACCGGCCTCGACCACAGCGGGCAGGACGAGGACCCGGAGAACGGCCGCCGCGACCGCTGATCGGACCGCTGATTGGGGCGTGACGCGGAACGCGCGCCGTGCAGCAGCTCGCCGGCCGTGCCCAGGATGGAGGCGTGGGCCGCGTCCGGGCCCTCGCCGGGCGAGGGCGCCGAAACTTACATCGGCCGCGATCGCCCACCAGCGTGTCCGCGCCGCCCGCACCGCCGAGGATGGCCGCCGGGAAACGGCGAACCTACGATGACGTCGCGCCCCGAGATCATGCCTGCACGCGGGGACCGCAGCACATCCTGCACGGTCGATGCATAAGGCACCGATAGGAGACGCGAATGGCTCAGCACGGTGAACCGTACGGCGGGAACCGGCGCGGACGGCTCGCCGGCCGATCGATGATCCTGGGAGCGCTCGTCGCGGCGGCGATCGGCCTCAGTCCGGCGGCGGCCCACGCCGACACCTGGCGTACGGCGACCTCCACGGCGTGGGGCCAGACCCAGTCCACGGCCTCGGCGGCGGCCCAGGCGAACGCCCGTAGCGCTCTCAACAGCGCGGCCGCTCAGCTGGGGGAGGTCTGCACGAACGTGACCTCGTCGGCCAGTCTCCAGTACACCGTGCCCAGCGGAGGCGGCTACGTGTACGGCGGGACGGCGACCGGGCTGTGCGCGCCGGCGTCTCCGTCTCACTACACCGTGCCGCGCACGGCGACGGGTCGCGGTCAGGGCAGCACGAGCTCGACGGCCACACAGAACGGCGCGGCAGCGGCCCGCGCCGCCATCCTCGCGGCCGGCGGCGACTGCACCGGCTATCAGACGACCGGCGTGACCACCGTGTACGCGACTCCGGACAGCAGCTGGTACATCTACGACGTGACGGTGTCCGCGCTCTGCGTGCAGTAGCGCGATCACGCTCGTCTCAGCCCCTGGCGGGGCGCTGTCTCCGGGAGCCGTCGGCCGCGATCGGGAAACCGCGTAGCGACAGAGCACTCGGCGGAGGCAGGGCCCCGTGAGCCGCCTCGGCGCGGAACGACTGGAGCAGGAACGCCACCAGGCGCCGGGACGCGGCTGCGTCATGCGGCAGCGCGGTGACCAGACCGCAGTGGGACAACACGGCCACGGCGAGGTCGGACGGGTGGAAGTCGGCCCGTAGCGCACCCGCCGCCTGGGCTCTGCGGACCAGGGTCATGAGGTCCCGCTCAGCCCGTTCCCGTGCCTGGGTGTGCTCCGCCGTGCTGTCCGGGAAGGCCGCGACGAACGCGGCCGGGAAGCCCTGTTCCTGCCGCTGAAGCTCGCAGATCGTCTCGAACAGCCGCTGGAAGCCCCGCCAGGGGTCGGGGTCGGCCAGCGCCTCGGTGAGCGCCCGGACGCAGGTCTCCATCTGCTGCGCGAACGCGGCCCGCACGAGGGCGTCCCGGGTCGGGAAACGCCGGTAGAGCGTCGCCACGCCGACCCCGGCCCGCCGGGCCACGGTCGCCATGGGCGCGTCGATCCCGTGCTCGGCGAAGACCGCACGGGCGGCGACGAGGATGCGGTCCAGGTTGCGCCGGGCGTCGGCCCGCAGCCTTTGGTCGGCGATCCGAGAGGATTCCTCCACCACTGTTTCTCACTTCCGGTCTAAACGGACGGCGGCGTCCACTTGTGAGCCTACGCTCGGGCCGGATCCCCCACACGTCCGCTGCCGGCGAAGGTGAGAACGATGGACGACCGCATGATGAGAGCCGTGCTTTTCGACCGCTACGGCGGCCCCGAGGTGCTTTACGTGGGCCGCGTGCCACGCCCCGAACCGGCGCCCGGCGAGGTGCTCGTACGGGTGCGCGCGTTCAGCGTCAACGGCGGCGAAACGGCGGCCCGTAGCGGCAGCCTCCGTCTCCTCACCGGGCGGAGGTTTCCGCAACGCGTGGGGTTGGACTTCACCGGCGAGGTCGCCTCGCTCGGCGCCGGCACGACGGACGTCGCGGTCGGCGACCGGGTGTGGGGCATCGTGGGCCGCACCGGATTCGGCACCGCCGCCGAGTATGTGACCGTCCGGGCCGGGCGGCTCGGCCGCGTCCCGGACGGGCTGGATCTCGTGGAAGCCGCCGCACTCCCGGTGGCGACCACGGCCATCACGGCGCTGCGCGACAAGGCCGGACTGCGCCCCGGCGAACGACTGCTCGTACGCGGCGCGGCGGGCGGCGTCGGCAACGCCGCCGTCCAGCTCGGACGGGCCTATGGCGCCGAGGTCACGGCCCTGGCCCGCGCCGCCAACCTGGACTTCGTCCGTACGCTGGGCGCCCACCACGTCATCGACCACCGGACCGTCTCGCCGGAGGAACTGGACCGGTTCGACGTGGTCCTCGACACCGCGGGCACCGATCTGCGGGCCTTCCGGCGCCTGCTGTCGCCCGGCGGCCGCATGGTCACCATCGCCTTCGACCTGACGCGGCTCGCCTCCTCACTCGGCTACATCGCCGCCAGCGCCGTACACGGACGCGGCCGGGTGCGCTTCTTCAGCGGCAACCCCAAACGGGCGCTCTTCGACGACCTCGCCCGCGAGGTGGCGGAGGGGAAACTGCGCCCCGCGGTGGACACGTGCTTCCCGCTGGAGGAGACGGCGGCGGCACACCGAGCGCTGGAGGCGGGCGGGGTGCGGGGCAAATACGTCGTTAGGGTCGACTGATGGCGGTTCCCGTGACGGCCGGCGCAGGAAGGCCGGCGCCGCTTCGTTCCTCTTCGCGGCCGCACCGTAGTGGCACGTGTCCGGCCATGGCCGCCCGGCTTCCGCCGCCGGTTCCGGCGCAAGCGTGCCCGCAACGCCGTTCCGCCGGTGCGCTGGCTCACTTCTCTGCGCAGCCGGCCTCATGGAGGCGAGCGCGGACGGCACGCCGTACGAGTAGATCGACAACTTGAGAGGATTCTGTCTGATGGCGACTTACGTGTTGATCCACGCCGCGGCGGTCGATTCCTGGTACTGGGGACCGCTCTCGGCCGCCCTGCGAGACCGGGGCCACGATGTGGTGGCGCCGGACCTGCCGTGTGATCAGGAGTCGGCCGGGCTCGCGGAGTACGCGGACACGGTGGTCGAGGCGATCGGCGGGCGCACCGGTCTGGTCGTCGTCGCCCATTCGTTCGGTGGATTCACCGGCCCACTGGTGTGTGACCGGGTGCCTGCCGACCTGCTCGTGATGCTCCAGGCTCAGATCCCGGCTCCCGCCGAATCGCCCGGCGAATGGTGGGGCAACACCGGCTACTGGGCGGCACGGGAGGAAGCCGACCGGCGCCGAGGCGCCCCGGGCGGCACGGAGGAGGACACGCTTTCCCTCGTGCTGCACGACACCCCGGCAGACCTTGCCGCCGAGTTCATTACCCGACACCAGCGGCACCAGGCGCCTACCCCATTCGGCAAGCCGTGGCCGCTGGCCTCCTGGCCGGACGTGCCGACCAGGTTCCTGCTGGCCGCCGGCGACCGCTTCTTCCCGGCCGAGTTCATGCGCGGGATCGTCACCGAGCGTCTCGGTTTCCAACCGGACGAAATGCCTGGTGATCACTGTCCGATGCTCGGTCACCCGAAGGAACTGGCCGACCGCCTTGAGGCGTACCGCGCCGGGCTCTGACCAGGGACAGGCACCACTCAAGCGGTGCCGGCTCGTCAAGCGCCGTTGGCCTTACGGAGGCGGGCGCGGACCGTACGGCGAACCAGCGGGCCCATGTCCTCAAGGACGGCGACCAGGCCGGCGAGCTGCTCCAGGCTGTCGAACGCCCGCTCGGCGCCGTCCTTGTCGACGCCGTCGTACAGTTCGAGGCCGACGAAGGCGGCGGCGGTGGCGCGGGCGAGCCCGGCGACGTCCACGAACTCCGCGAGCGGGCTGCCGGCCAGCACCCGTCGCAGCACGTCCTCGACCTCGGCGACCCACAGGGTGAGCCCTCCGGCGGTGGCGGGAGCGAGCCGCTCGTCCGCCTGGCTCCCCGCGAGCATCTGGGCGAGCACGGCCAGGTTCCCCGCGGCGCGCTCCTCGGCGTGCAGGGAGCGGCCGAGGTCGAGCAGCTCCTTCAAGGAGGTCACGGACGCGAACCGCTCCCGATAAACGGCCACCCGCTGCTCCGACCCGTACCGCAGAGCCGCCGCGAGCAGCTCGTCGACGCTGCCGAAGTGGTAGAAGACGAGCGCCTGGTTGACCCCGGCGGTGGAGGCGATGGCCCGCGCCGAGGCCTTGGCGATGCCCTGGGTGCGCAAGGTCTCCAGCGCGCCTTCGAGCAGCCTCGTCCGGGTGTCGCCCATCGTCCCCTCCCTCAGCGGCGTACCTCTTCGCGCCGCGGCATCACCGTAGCGGGCACGCCGTGCTGTGCGACGTCGACGTAGCCGACCTGGAAGGCGCCCGAGTAGCCGAAGAACTGGCCCAACCTGGAGTGGGAGACCGTCACCTCGATGCGGAACTCCCCCGCCTCGTCGTCGTACGACTCCCTGACGAGAGCCGACCCCGTGACAGCCTTCGGGAGGCGGCACGAGAGCCACCCCTCGTGCAGCCGGAAGCCGCCGGTGCGGAAGACCAGCCCTCCGCGCTCGTCCACCCGCAGATCCAGGTCGACGGACAGGTGCTGGTGCGAGCCGACGTACTCGAGGATGCCGTTCCTCGTGGGGTCGTACACCATCGTGGCGTCGAACCGTCGTCGCCGGCCGGACAGGTCGAAGCTGCGCACGAAGGTGAAGGCCTCCCGGCCGTGGGAGTCGACGTACGGGTAGTTCTCGATCGTGAACGGCACCTGCCGGCCCTGCTCGGGGACCAGGATGTTGCGCAGCGCGCCGAGAACGAGGAACGGCCGGGTGAAGCCCGCGTGCCAGACGTGCGTCATCACCCCCGTGCCGACGCAGGCCCGGCCGTTCGCGACGCTCAGGTCATAACGGCGCTGCAGTTGCGGATGCATGCGTGCGAAGTTCGCGCCGAGGGCACGTTCGAAGATCGAGCTCGGCGTGGGATTCATACGCGTGCCTCTTCGCGCCGCGGCTTGATGACGGCGGGCACGCCGTGCTCGGTGACGTCGACGTAGCGGGCCCGGAACGCGCCCCAGTAGCCGAACATCGGCCCCAGCCTGGAGTGGGAGACCGTCACTCCGACGCGGAACTCCCCCGCCTCGTCGTCGTACGACTCCCGCACCACGGCGGTGCCGGTCATGATCGCGGGGAGACGGCAGGAGAACCAGCCCTCGTGGAAGCGGAACCCGCCGGACCGGATGACCATGCCCCCGCGTTCGTCCACCTGGAGATCCAGGTCCACGGCGAGGTGCTGGTGCGAGCCCAGGTAGTCGACGATGCCTCTGGCGGGGTCGTACACCATCTGTGCGTCGAACCTTCTGGGGCGGCCGGGTAGGTCGAAGGTGCGGACGAAGCTGACCGTCTCCCGCCCGTACGAGTCGACGTACGGGTAGTTCTCGATGGTGAACGGCACCTGCCGGCCCTGCTCGGGGACCAGGATGTTGCGGGTGCCGCCGAGGGCCAGGAACGGCCGGGTGAACCCGGCGTGCCAGATCTGCTCCATGACTCCCGTGCCGACGCAGGCCTGCCCGCCGGCGACGCTGACGCCGAAGCGTCGTTGCAGTTGCGGGTGCAGGCGGGCGAAGTCCGCGCCGAGGGCACGTTTGAAGATCGAGGTCATGGGGTCTCCATCAGGGTGTGCGGGGCGTTCGCCGCCTGCCGGTCGGGCGGGCGGCGCAGGCATCGGCGGGCCGCCGGGGTCGACGGAAGCGGCGGCAGGAGGATGGCCGCCGCTCCGATCAGGCAGGCGACGGCGGCCGGGGTGGTTGTGACGGCGATGGCGGTCGTGAGGGTGCGCAGGCAGAGTTCGGCGAGGGCCTGCCACAGGGAGCGCTCGGGCGTCTGGCCTGTCTCCAGCCAGAGGCGGAGCCGGTCGAAGGACCAGGCCGTCGCCCACCCGATGAGCGGCCGGAACACAAGGTCCACGGCCCTCCCCCAGCCGGGGCGGTAGCCGTACCGGGTGATGAAGCGGACGCCGTCGGGGGTCTGGACGTACCGCCAGTAGCCGGAGCCGGAGCGGATCAGCGAGAGCGGGTGATCGGAGGCGAAGCGCAGCGCCGACGTCCTCTGTTCAGGATCGTGACGGTCTCCGGATGTGACGCCGTCACCGGTGATGACCAGCCCGGGCAGGAGCCGGAAGGCATACCGGAACCGCTGCGGCTCACCGTCGGCACGCGGCAAGTAGTCGATCTCCGTGAACCGCAGATCCCACAGTTGATGCAGCTCAGGCCGCTGCGTCCGCTCCCACAGGGCTTCCATATCAGCCCGCACCAAGCACTCCACATACACGAACCGACCCATACGCGTCTCCCACGTCTTGAGCGATCGCTCAAATCCGAGGGTAGGCCGACCTAAGCGATCACTCAAGCTGTTGTGGCATGCACGGGCGGACATCTGGCCGGAAGAAGGGCGCAGCGAACTTCGCCACGCAGTGAACCGCCTGAGAGCGCTGACGCACCGGCACAAGCGCAAACGAACTGGCTATGGGCCCAAGGACCAATCTGTAGGGGTAGGCATAGACGTCGGCAACTGATGCTCGGCACTTCACCCCCGAACGTGACCGCACGCGGCCGCGCGGAGGTCCCGTAAAGTCGGCGCCTCTTCACACACCGCACACGGCGTTTCGCAGCTACAGTATGGCTGCCCCGAAAGATCGCATACAGGAGGTGCCCGGCCATGGCGAGTGCAGAGTCTGACCTGCCTAGCTTTGATGTGAACGAGCTGGAGGAGGACGACTTCGGGGCACAGATCGATGAGTACGACATTGTCGCCTCCCCCAATGATTTCAACACACTGACTATCAATAGCTTCATAGAGCAAGGCGCTATCAAGATTCCCGCCTTTCAGAGAAATTACGTCTGGGATCGCAAGCGCGCCTCTAAGCTTATCGAGTCCCTAATTCTCGGCCTTCCAGTGCCACAGGTTTTCCTATATGAGGAGAAGAGGAACGAATTCCTCGTCATAGATGGACAGCAACGACTATTGACGGTATTCTTCTTTGCCAAGCAGAGATTTCCTCGTAAGGAAAAAAGAAGCATCTTGCGGAAGTTCTTCAATACAGAGGGTGGAATTTCTGCAGAGATCCTTCAGGACGACGAATACTTCGAACCATTCAAGCTGAGCCTGCCAAGCCTGCCGGGCTACAAGGCCAACAAGTTCTCTGGCCTTACCTACGAGACGCTAGGTAATTATCAACGCCAGTTCGATCTACGCCCCATTCGCAACATAATTGTGAAGCAGGTGAGTCCCGAAAATGACAACTCTTCAATCTTCGAGATGTTCAATCGCCTCAACACCGGTGGCGTAAACCTAAATCCTCAAGAGATTAGGGCTAGCCTGTATCATTCACCCTTCTTTGATAAGCTATTTGATCTAAATCAGGACCCAAAGTGGCGTGATCTGTTGGGCACCCCCGAGCCCGATTCACGCATGAAGGACATCGAAGTAATACTTCGTAGTCTCGCCCTACGCGAGGGCACTGATGGCTACTCGGGCTCAATGACAGCCTTTGTCAATCGGTTCTGCCAAACATCGAGGTCCTTCTCTGCTGAGAAGATCAATCAGATCGCGGCAGAGTGGTCCTGGTTTATGCAAATCAACTCGTCTGCTTCTCGCCCTAACTACCGGGCCGGATCGGCACGGTTCAGCCCTCTCCTGTTCGAATCGATCTACGTAGCAGCGCTAGGTCTGCGAGATCAGGGCACGGAAGTCGCTACGATTAATCCGGGCTGGGTGGAAAACATCGGCAGGGATAGGAGATTTACTCAGTACGCCCAAGAGGGTTCAACCAAGACGGCCAACGTGAAGAATCGTCTGGAGGAGACCCTCTCACTACTCGTCGAGCAGGCGGGGCTGCGATGATGACCCCCGTCCAGAGGATGTACGGGGATCATAAAGAGGTCCTTGATTTCCTGAGAGAACAGAATCAAGTCTCACATCACGCAGCGCTTCAAACGACCCTTCCTAAGGTCCTACTTCTAGCGGCCGCTAGCGAGTTCGAGGAGAAGGTGTGCGAGAGCTTGCGAGAGCATGTGCGAGCACATATATCAGACTCGAAGATCCTTGAACTCGTGAACCAGAGAGCCATAAACAGGCAATATCACACTTACTTTGAATGGGACAGCAAGACCAAGACGGCCTCAAAATTCTGGGCTCTCTTCGGGTCCGACTTCAAGGGCAATATGAAGAGATACTGCCAAGAGGATTCGAACCTCACAGAGTCCATAGAGGCCTTTATAGAAGTTGGATCCCTGCGCAACTATATCGTCCACAACAACTACGCTATAGCTACTCTAGAGAAGACGCTGGACGAAATATATCACTTATATCAGCGCGGGCGATACTTCGTGGACGAGCTGCCGCGCTTGCTTAAGCTCAGTTTTGATCAATGACGTCGCGCAACCGCACACGGATGAGCATCTTAGCTGCCCCCCGGTCACCAGAGCGGGCACTCGTCCGCATGACAGCCAAGAGCTATGCAGACTAAACGAGCCACTGCTTCTATCCGCTCCGGATGCAATGGTTTCCCGTCACGATCATTCGAAAGGCATGATGGACGCTCGCTTTGCTAATGACCTTCTTGGCTGGAAGACCAGCAAGAAGGGCCTTGTACCAAACACTGCCGATACCGACAACGCAGCTTCCATGGAAATCGCGGCTGGGGTTCTCGATGTGCTCAGCGTTCCGCGCGGGGTGCCTACCGGGGTGGTGGACCCGAAGAGTGGCCGGCCTTTAGAACGCGCCGTCGCAGATCACTTACGACTAGAACTGCCTAATCATGATCACGCGCGGGAGTGGGACGTACGTGTCGCGCCCGCTTCTATAAGCAGCTTTGTCCAGTACAGCCACCTGAATGAGGTAGACCGCCTCGTCAAGACGAACCCTGAGCTGCGCATCACTCTGGGCCGTGACTACCGCATCAAACCCGACGTTACGGTCGGCCTTCCGGGACGAACCGACTCAAACCTGCCGTTTCTCCACGCCGCAGTATCTTGCAAGTGGACCATCCGCTCCGATCGCGTCCAGAACATTAGGCATGAGAACAATCAAATGATTCGTCATCGGCGAGAGCGCCTTCCCCACCTGGTGACGGTGACCGCCGAACCCTTGCCCAGCCGGCTAGCCGCCATTGCCCGCGGGACGGGAGAAGTCGATGCCGTCTATCACATCGCCTACGATGCTCTAGATCAGGTGGTGCGGGAACTGGCTAGCGATGGGCGTATCAAGGCTGACCAGCTAGACGCCTGGAGAGAGTGCATCGGCCTCGGCCGAGTCCGTCCGTTCAGCGATCTTGCGCCGACGCTCGCCCGATGGTAGGAACGTGCAGGTCGCGGCGGAAGTGCTTGCTATCACAGCCTCGGCCTTGATCACGTTCCGGAGTCGCTGCAGTTCTGTCAGTCACATGCTCTATCGTCGTCCATGTGTTCGGTCTCATAGTTCAGGGCAGCAACAACTGTCTCTACAGCAGCTGTCAGGGACTCATGTTCCCAGAGACGGACAACCCGCCAGCCAGCTGCCGTCAGCGCGGCATCGGCCACACGATCTCGCTCGACGTTTCGGCGAAGCTTGGGTGCCCAGTACCACTCGTTCGTGGTGGGTTGGCGACCGTGCTCGGGGCACACGTGCCAGAAGCACCCGTCGACAAAAACAGCAAGCTTGCGGCCAGTGAAGACGATGTCAGGACGCACTCTCACATCGCCGAGATCCAGCCGGAGGTCCTTGCGGTACCGATAGCCAAGTCGATGCAGAGCACTACGCAGAGCTACCTCGGGCTTGGTGTTCGCCCGGCGATTAGCTTGCATGTTCCTGGAACGGCCCTCGTTGAGCGGCGCGGGGTACAGGCCCCGCGCGTGAGCCTTCTTGCGCGCTTCATCGCTCATGCTTGCAGCACATCCACACCGGTGAGCACCCCACAGTCCTGTGTTCCCCGCGAAGATACAGCTAGTACACGTCCGCGTTGTTCCTGAACCCTAGAGGAGAACCTCCGTGGCTCTTGAGGTCGTTGAGATTTGCGCTGGTGCTGGCGGCCAGGCGCTCGGCCTGGAGAAGGCTGGGTTCGAGCACGCACTAGCCGTCGAACTGGACGAGAACGCCTCTAACACGCTTCGGCATAACCGCCCCCGCTGGGAAGTGAAAACGGGCGACGTAGCCGACACTAGCGTGTGGAAGCCTTCTGAATATGAGGGAGTCGCCCTACTCGCCGGTGGCGTTCCCTGCCCACCGTTCACCATTGCGGGCAAGCAGCTAGGGGCAGCCGATGAACGCGACCTCTTCGCATGGGCAGTGGAGCTAGCAGGGATAGTTAAGCCGCAAGCGCTACTCCTAGAGAATGTACGCGGATTGAGCATGCCTCGCTTCGCAGGCTATCGACAGCATGTTCTAGATCGGCTACGCGAGCTCAACTACGTCGCCGAATGGCAGCTTCTCCATGCTTCCGAATATGGCGTGCCCCAACTACGTCCGCGATTTGTCCTCGTCGCACTACAGGAGGAATTTGCCGATTACTTTCACTGGCCAGATTCAGTCGGCAAACCTCCGACGGTCGGCGAAACCCTTTACGACTTGATGGCATCTGACGGTTGGCGAGGCGCCAAAGCATGGAGGGAAAAGGCCAACGACATCGCCCCGACGGTAGTCGGCGGTTCCAAGAAGCATGGAGGTGCCGACCTTGGGCCCACTAGGGCCAAACGCGCTTGGGCCGAGATGGGTGTGGACGCCCTAGGCGTGGCTGACGCCCCACCGACAGTGCACGACGACCCCGAATTCATGCCGAAGCTGACGACCGAGATGGTTGCGCGCATCCAAGGCTGGAACGATGAGGAGTTCCCATGGTTCTTCACGGGGAGAAAGACCTCTCGGTATCGGCAGATTGGCAACGCCTTCCCGCCTCCAGTTGCTGCCGCCGTCGGCGAAGCGATAGCTGCGGCGCTAAAGAAGGAGGCAGGAACACGCGAACGCAAACGCGACAGGACCCAAGACCCGATCTATCGGGTACTGCGTGACAGCGGTGACTTCATGACCGCCACCCAGATCGTTCGCGAAATTAAACGGACCCTGAAGCCCGATGAGGCGAAAGAATTCAAGCTGGAACAACATGATTTGGAACGCAGGATCGCCCTCCTCGGGCGGGATTTCGATATCGAGATGAGCAGCAAGACCGACGCTATCGCCTACAAGCTAGGCCAGTTCCGCGCCTTTGTTGGCCAGGACGACCACATTCGACATGAGCAGTTCCTGAAGAACAGGGCAAAGATCAGTTAAGAGGAATTCGACGGCTGGAAGGTCGCCGGGCGAGAGTCAATCATGCATGATAGGCCGCGCCGGACCCTCGAAGGTTCTCATGCAGCAAGGGTCCGGCGTACCATGCGATGATGGCAAACTAACTACTATTGCCTTCACGGCTGCCCTGAATCATCTTGCGCAGAGTGTGCTTCAGCTGTTCCTGCTCTCCCTCAGATAGCCGACGGGCTCTGTCGTAAGCAGCATCTACACGGTTTCGTATACGCTGCTTGGCTTGCAGCCACGACAGCAGAATTTCCAGCTCCGACTTGCGGAAGCGTTTCACCTCCGGGAGAAGTTCGGTGAGCGTTTCAGGAAACCCCAGCTCATGGCGTAGTGGCTCATTGCAACGTTTGCACTCAGTCTGAAGGTTATCGAGTTCGACCGATCCGCCTAGATCGCGTGCAACACGATGACCAACGGTGAGAACCGCCTTTGAGTCCGGGTTCTCCGGGTACGGTTCACCGCTCCCTACCCCACAGACTACGCAGCGCCAGCCATCCCGATTGAAGATCCGGCGACGGTCTGCATCGGACACTGCATCGCGCTTGGGCCGTGGTCCTAGGCCCGGATGCCAGCCCTTGGCCTCCAATCGGTAGGTGCCGATAGGAAGGGTTCGATCATCGGTATTTGATGGAATTCGCCAGCCATCCGGCCGAAGCGCTCTAAGACGCCGATTCAGATGTTCGGCATCGTTAGGGACCTCGTCGCCGAGTCCGCGACGTAGGTCCGCCATCGTGAACGTGTCCCCTTCGTTCACGTTGAACGTCAGCCAAGCGGCAAGCTTCCGCTCATCGCCAAACGGCCGACGAGTCCCAGGCTGGTAGCGCAGACGCCACCAAAGCTGCCCATTTGGCGCATAGGCCTCAGCAGGGTAGTCCCGGCTATCGGCCCTGTTCTCCGCAGTCACACGACAATGTCTAGTCTGTCCGGACTGTCAGCACAAATCTGCTTGCGGCACATCGGGCCCTCGTTGCCCTTTCAAACGCATTAATGCTGGTCAAAGCACATCTGACCATTCCGAAGGGAGCTTGAGGTGATGGCCGAAGAGCCTACAAACCTGGCGGAGCGTCGCCGCCGATAGTTCGTGGGTGGCCAGATCGGCGGCCTGACGCGCCAAGAACGCGCCCTTGTCGCGACGCGCCGAGCCCGGAGTAGTGCCGAGGAGCCGGTCCAACTCCCAGTAGGCCGCGCCCAACCGCAGGTAGGCGGTCGCCCGCTGCATATCGATGTATCCCTGACTGCAATGACAGGCATCAGCCGAAAGGCGTCGTCGTATCTGTACGGCCTATGCGGGAAGGTCGAGGCCTCAGTCCGTCTTTACCTTCTGGCGCGCTGCCCCGAACAGCACGTCTGCCAGCGGATGCCAGTTCCAGAGATATTCAGGGCCGTCCTGGCTGACCAGGTTGATGCTCTCGATCCTGACCTCGCACTCCGGTAGGTGACGGCCCAGGGCAGCGATGACGGGCTCGGCGGGCTGGTCCGCGCTGCTATAGGCGACCGTGACGTGCGGTATCCAGGGGTCAGTGCCCAGGACGCCGTCATGGCCCACGGCAGCGCGGGTTGCGGCTCGTACTGCATCGAGCATCGGTTCTAGTGCTTCCGCGGGACGTGCTTCCACGGCGATGGCCTCGGGGTGGTAGAGCACGCGGCCGAGCGTCACGGTGGCGGGCTGCACGTCCGCCAGGCGCTTGCGGGCCTCGGCAATCAGGACGGTGATTTGTTCCTCCGTAACCTCGTCCGTAAGGCTGACGACGAGGGTCGTCAGGTGCAGCCACTCGTACGGCACGGGGTCCAGCCCGCCTATCCCAGCCAGCCGCCGATGGGCCTCGCTCACTATCGCCCGGACCTCTGGATGATCACGCAAGAGGACGTGCCAGTAGATCCGGCCCTTTCCGGGAGGAAGCATCTCCCGTCTCCCCCAGCGGTCGGCCATGAATCTCGGCAGAGGGCTCACGCGTCCTCCCCCGCACCGACTGCCGCCAGGGCGGCAGAGGTGAAGTCGCGGATTTGCTCCCGCAGAGTCGCTGCGATGTCAGAGCCGTGGAAGCGCCGGTCGTCCAACCGCGCGTCCAGCTCCACGAGGTAGTTCGTCACAGTAGACACGCGGAACTCCGGCGGCATGCTCATCACGGGCGCGATCTGCTCGGCAGCACCGTGGAGGTCGCCCATCATCGCGTACGCGTTGGCTGCTCCGAACCTGATCTGCGCCCAGGTGGCAGGGACGCGTGGATCACCCGACGCCCACGCGGACTCCGCCATACGAGCGGCGTGAAGAGCCTCTTCAGGATTGCCGGCCTGCAAAGCGACCGAGAGCGCGTACAACGCCTGCCGCGGGCGCGGGCACGACCAGGGGGAGACGCCGGAGTCCAGTGAGAGCCGGGCCTCGGCGGCCTCTTCGGCACGCCGCAAGGCTTCTCGCGCCCGTTCCTTATCCCCGAGCAGACCTGCGGCGTTGGCCTCCTGGCTGGCGAGCAGCACTCGGAGCTGTGTCGGCGGGCTGCACTCGTACCCTCGCCGGGCCAGGTCGGCCGACACCGCGAACCGTCCCCGCCATCGTTCGGTCTTCGCCTGAGCACTGAGCGCGGCGGCCGGGCTCATGCTGGCTTCGTCGGCGCACACGGCTGCGGCCGTGCCGTGGCTCAGGGCGGAGACATTGCGGTGCAGGTCCCCGAAGAGGATGCAGGCGTGGGCCAGCAGATCGGCCTCGATGCGGAACAGTTCGCGGGTCTGGCGAAGCCTCTGCCTGCCGCCTGACAGCAGCGCGCGAGTGTGCCGTTCGAGGCGGACGACATCAGACAGCACACGCGCGGGAGGGACGTGCGTGTGGCTCTCACCGAGGCGTTGCGTCTCCTCCGCGAGCATGCCGATCGTGCCGTCGCCTACGTTAGTCTGCTCGACCCAAGCGACGAGGTCGATCACATCGTCCTCGCGCGTCGGGACATCGATCGGTTTTCCGAATAGTTCCGCCTCGGTGAGCCCGAGGGCTCGGGCGTACAGGACGCGGTAGGGATCGCCTGGGCGGTTGTGTCCGGCCTCGTAAGCCTTGATCCGGCGGATCATGGTCTCGCGGGAGGGCAGGCGGGGACGGATGTCATCGTCGGCTGCCTCGACCAGGCGGCGGGCCATCTCGCGCTGGCTCCACAACCGGTTGCGCCGCTCGGCGCGCAGCCGTACGGCCCATGCGGGTAGGTCGTCGCTCATCGCCTGCACCTCTGCTCGGATCCGGGGGTGATCCCTGGGCGCCCTCAGTTTCCCTCATCCGCACCTGTGCCGGGAAGGTTACGCAGCGCTGTCATAGCAGGTAGCACCGAACGGGGTCCGGCACAGGGACCCCTGATCAGGAATTGAGGTCCGAGCTGTGACAGACCGGAAAAGCACCACGCCGACCGAGGGCTGGCGGGTGATGACGAGCGATCGTGGACGACTCTGGGCGACCCGCGAACGAGCTTTCCCCTCCGCGGCCGAGGACGCGGGCGCCGCCCGGACTGTCGACGGCGACGATCTGGCCGAGCTCTGCCGGGTCATCGCCGAGCAGGAGAGCCTGGCCGCTCTTGCCTCGGCTTCCTGACAGCTGTCCCGGGCTGCACGTGGCGCCGGAGCAGCCGGGCTGCGTCGCGATCGGGTGGATGCGTGAGACCGGGCGCACTGTCCGGGCCCGAGTCGTGGCGCACACCTGCGACCACTGCTCGCCACTGGCCTACGAACTCTGCGCTTCCGGCGGGCTGCTGTTCGTCCGCCGTACGGACCGGACCGACAGCACGCCGGAGATCCGGGAGACCGAGCGGCTGCCGGACGCGCGGGCGCGCCGGTTGTGGCTGGACGTGCTCCTCGGCCGCGCCCGATGAAGCCCAATCCGATGAAGGCCGTCCCGATGAAGACGCCCGCCCGGCGAACCCGTCGAGGTGGGACCACCGAACAGGAAGGAACGCGATGGACCTGTACGACCACGATCTCGCCGGAGCGCGCTACCGGCGGCTGTGCGGCGGCAACCAGCAGGAGGAGGACATGGAGTCGTGCGTCGAGCTGGCCCCGATTCCGGGCGAGGCCGACGCCTTCGCCCTGCGTGACAGCAAGAACCCGGATGCCGGGACTCTCCGGTTCACCGGTGCCGAGCTTCGCGCGGCCGGCCTGACCACACTGTAGGAGCACGGTGGCCCCTGCCCGGTGATAGCAGGCGGGGGCCACCCCCACTGTACGGAGCGTCATGCACCTGCACTGCTACCTGTGGAGTGGGATCGGGGCAGACCTGCGCAACGAGGCCGAGCGACGGCCGCCGCTGCCGCCCGCCGACCCCGGCCCGTTCACCGCTTCCCCGCTGCCGCCGATGCGGACGTGCGACTGGCTGCTGAAACCGGCCCGCCGGATCGACGCCTCTCCGGCCGCGCTCGACGACGCGCTCGCCTGGCTGGCCGAGCACTACCGGACAACGCAGAGCGCCTTCCTCCGCCCGGCCGACGAGGCACGGATCGGGCTCGACTTCCGGCTGGAGACCGCCCGCGAAGCGCTCCACAACGGCGTGGACGTGCAGTGGGGCATCTGGCTGACCGGCGGCCGGTTCCTCACCTGTGGCGTGGTCTGCTGCTCCCCCAACCGCCACGCCGCCTACCGCTGCCCCGTGTCCTGATTCATGAGGGACCCCTTGCTCGGCATCGTCGAAATGATCAGACTGAGCGGCATGCCGCGAATGACATCGAAATCATCGACATCCAGCGGTGGGACGCACGTCTGTTCCGGAACCCGTCCACGGACGGCGCCAATGGCAAGTGCAGTGCGCATGGCAAGAGCTCCTGTGACCGCCCGGCCGTCGCCTATGTCGCCCTCTCCGACGCGGGCACGGACCGCAAGGAGTGGGGCGCCTGCGACCAGTGGCTCGCCACGAACGAAGACGCGGTCGAGTATCTGAGGGCGCATCCCTGGATTGAGAGCGTCCAGCAGGCCCACCATCGCGGTCACGGTTCGGTGAGCCCTCATAGTGCCGGAGCGTCATGAGCGACTCTGCGTCATTCCTGGCCTACGTCGCCTCCGTACCGCGCCTGCGCGCCGGGGCAGGCGCATTGCTTCGAGACAACGAGGGGCGGGTGCTGCTCGTGCACCCGGTCTACAAGGACGGGTGGGAGATCCCCGGCGGGATCGTCGAGGCCGGGGAGTCTCCCGTCAGTGCCGTGCTCCGTGAGTTGCAGGAGGAGCTGGGCATCGCGCCTCCGGTGGTTCAGCTGGCATGCGTCGACTGGGTGCCACCGGCACCGCCGTGGGACGCCGGGCTGATGTTCGTCTTCGACGCAGGCGTGCTCACCACCTCCCAGATCGCGGCGGTCCGCCTGCCGCCCGTGGAGCTCGACGACCATGCGTTCGTTCCTCCCCCGGACCTCGACACGTTCCTGCCGCCCGGCTTGGCACGGAGGATGAACGCGGCGATCTCGGCGGCGGACGCCGGCCGGACCGCCTACCTGGAGGACGGCCTCGTCCGCCTGCTCGCGTAGCTCAGATCCTCAAGGCCGGCGCGCAGCGAATCGAAGGGCTCCGAGTCCGCTCAAGCTCGCGGTCAGGCTCCGCCGGTCACTTTGATCGCCTGTCCGGTGATGCCGGTGTTGGCGGCCGAGCCCAGGTAGACGACGGCGTTGGCGACCTCGGCGGCGTCGAGCAGGCGGCCGATCGGTGCCAGCGCGCTGTAGTGCCCGCCGAATCGCTCGGCCATCTCGACGTTGGTCTCGGTCCTGGTGAAGCCGGGCATGACGACGTTGGACAGGATGTCTCCGTCCTTCCCGAGCCCGAACGCGGCGGACCTGCTGAAACCGTGCAGCGCCGCCTTGGCCGCGCCGTAGTACTCCCCACCGGGCATGCCGTCGACCGCGACGCTCGACGAGATGTGCACCAACCGGCCCCATCCACGCTCCCGCATGGACGGCACGACCGCCCGGCTGAGCCGCAGCGCGCCCTCGACGTTGGCCCGGATCACCTTCTGCCACCTCTCGTCCGGCACGGCCTCGAAGGGGAGATTCGGCTCCGGCTCGGCGGCGCCCCAGTGCACGGCGTTGTTGACCAGCACGTCGATCCGGCCGGACCACTCCAGCACGGTCTCGACCAGGCCGTAGGCCGAGCCTTCGTCGTCCAGCGCGTACGGCGCGACGAGCGTGCGTCTGCCGATCTCCTTGGCGAGCAGCTCCGCGCCCGCCTGGGCCTGGTGATAGGTGAGCACCACGTCTGCCCCTTCGGCGGCGAACCCGCGGGCGATCTCGCGGCCGATGCCGCCGGAGGCCCCCGTCACGATGACCGTACGGCCGGTGAGTCCCAGATCCATGTCGACTCCTCTAGTCAGTGAAACCGTGAACAGGACCGAGGATCCGGCGACGGGGACCGCCGGAGGGAGACCGGGCCGAGACTGGCCCCCGCAGGGCCACGATCGGGAACGAGGCCACTCGGTAGCCTGCGAGGCGTGAGCGACAACACCCTGGGCGAGTTCCTCCGGGCCCGCCGCGAGGCCGTCACCCCCGCCGAGGTCGGGCTGCCCGGCGGCGGACGGCGCCGCACCCCCGGCCTACGCCGTTCCGAACTGGCCACGCTCGCCGGGATCAGCGTCGAATACCTCACCCGGCTGGAGCAGGGGCGTGACCGTCACCCCTCCGTGCCCGTGCTCGCCGCCCTCGCCGACGCGTTGCGCCTGTCCGCCGACGACCGCCTCCATCTGCTCCACCACTTCAAGGCGGCCGACGGCGCCGGCCGGCTCGTCGGCCCGTGCCAGGGACCGCCCACGCAGTCCGTCCGTCCCACCATCCGGGCGCTGCTCGACCGGCTCGAACCCTCCCCCGCGGTGGTGGTCAACCGGCTCGGTGACGTGCTCGCCCACACGGACGGCTACGAGCGGCTCATCGGCCCCATCGGGTTGCTGGACCGCCGGCCGGCCAACCTGGTGCGCTACGTCTTCGCCGATCCCCGGGCCAGAGCCGCCTATCCGGAGTGGGACCGCGTCGCCGACGAGCGGCTCGCCGGCCTGAAACTGGGCGTCTCCCGCGAGGACCCGCACATCGCGCATCTCGTCGACGAACTCACCCTCGCCGTCGGCGCCCCCTTCACCGACCGGCTGACGTCCCCGCCCGGCCCGTCCCGGCGTACCGGCCTCGAACGGCTGGCGCATCCGGACGTGGGCGAGCTACGGCTGTCCTACGAGACCCTCGGCCTGTCCGGCGACGACAGCCAGCTCCTGATCGCCTATCTCCCCGCGGACGACGTCACCGCCGCCAGGCTGGACCGCCTCACCGGCCGCCACCCCGGCTCCCTCCGCGCCGTCACCGGATGATGATCTTCGCGCTAGTGTCGAAGAGCATCGACGGGAGGCGGCACGGTGAGCGCACGTGAGGTACGGCTGCGGCCGGTGACAGAGGACGACCTCGTCATGTTCCGGCGATTCGTCACGGAGCCGGGATTGATCGGCCTCGACTGGGCGGGGTTCCGCGACGCCCAGGCCCCGGCGCGGCGCTACGCCAAGGACGGCTTCCTGGGCGAGGACGACAGCAGGCTCATCGTCGAGGCCGATGGCATGGCCGCGGGCTTGATGAGCTGGTCGGCGCGGGGGTTCGGGGTCTCCCGATACTGGGAGATAGGGATCGCCCTGCTTCCGGACTGGCGTGGCCGCGGCATCGGCTGGCGCGCCCAGGCGATGCTGTGCGACTACCTGTTCACCCACACCCCGGTCGAGCGCATCCAGGCGGTCACCCATCCGGAGAACGCCGCGGAACAGAAGTCGCTGGAGAAGGCCGGATTCACGTTCGAGGGCGTCTTACGCGCGGTGGAGTTCCGCGCCGGTCAGTGGCGCGACGGCTGGATGTACAGCAGGCTGCGCAGCGATCCTTACCCGCCCTTACCCGCTCAATCCTTGAGCTGACCACCGTGACCCCGCTCGTCCACTCGGTCGAGCCATTCGGTGACGAGCGCGGTGAACAGAGCGGGCTGCTCGTGCGGCAGCGCGTGGCCGGCGCGGTCCAGGACGGCGTACGTGGCGCGCGGATACCGCTCCACCAGCTCCCACGGGCCGGCGTACCCCACCGTGGAGTCCTGGCGCCCGGCGAGGATCAGCGTCGGGCCCGTGTACGGCGCCGCGCCCCCGGGAACGCCGCTCAGGCGCCATCGGTCGAGCATCCGCCCGAGGCCGTCCCGGTCGACGAGGGGCAGGGCCGGAGCCACGTACTCCCGGAACCGCTCCACGGTGGCGGGCGTCTGCACCACGAAGTAGTCCAGGAACTGGCCCTGCTCGGCCGGGTCCAGCGCGTCGGCCACGTCGGCCGAGGCGTGCAGCACCGCGTGTGCGGGCACGTCACGCGCCTCCTCGCCGAGAGGGCAGATCAGCGCCAGCCCCGCGACCTGCGACGGACGGCGGTCGGCGACGGCCGCGGCGAGGTACCCGCCGAAGGAGTGGCCGGCGATCGCGAACTCCTCATCGCCCACGACGGCGTCGACCAGGCCGAGCAGGAGGTCGAGGACGTCGTCGGAGCCGCGCAACCAGTCCGGCACCGGAGTGCGTCCCATTCCGGGCAGGTCCGGATAGACGCGCCGATACCCGGGCCGGTCGCGGAATACCGGCTCCAGCGCGCCGGCCATCTCGCGGTGGTCGACGCCCGCGCCGTGCACCGCCACCACGGGGAGCCCGCTTCCGTGCTCGGCGTAATGCACCGCCACGCCGCCGACCTCTGCCTCCATGCCGTCAACCTAACGGGAGGCGAGCCACTGCTCGCGGGTGATCGCGTACTCGACCTCGCCGAGGTCGCTGCCGGGAAGCGGCTCTTCCCAGTCCGCGTGGAACGTACGGACGTACCGCATGCCGATCGCGGTCATCGTCGCGCGGGAGGCGGTGTTGACCGCCATGGTTTCGGCGAAGACGCGGGTCAGCCCGAGGTCTTCGAATCCGTGGCGGAGGAGCTCGCGCGCGCCCTCGCTGGCCAGGCCCTGGCGCCAGTAGCGCCGCAGGAGCCGGTAGCCGAGCTCGGCCTGTCCCTCGACCGGGCCCTGGTCGGCACGCGCGGGCGGCTCCAGGATCCACCAGCCGACGAACCGCCCGTCCACGAAACCGGCCCAGAAGCCGAGCCCCGGCACGCGCTCCGCGGCGGCGAGCCGCCGGCGATGGAACACCTCGACCTCCTCACGGGTACGCGCTCGGCCGGCGAGGTAACGCATGACCTCGGGGTCGGCGTCCAGCTCGATTTCGTGTTCGAGGTGCTCGTCGGACAGCGGAACGAGCTCGATGCGGTCGGTGCGCAGTTTCGCCTGAGACATGAAACGCATTCTTGCCCTCGCGCCGCTCGCCGGTCATTCGCTTTTCCCGCAGGTGGCCGCCGGGCGGCGCACCAGAGCGATATTCCGAATTAGCCGATTCCGACGTGATCACAGAATCATCCCGGGTGAGAAACACGCGCAATCGAGTTCCGCGCCCTATCGGATGATGACCTGTCGGCCTATTGTGAGGAGTCTTTTGTGTACCCCACACCACCACCCGCCCCCCTGCAGCCCGTCCGGGGTCTGGGGACGGCGGCCGTCGCGCTGCTCGCCGCCGACTCCGTGGTGTGCCTGATCGCCTCCGCCATCGACGCGCAGCGGGCCGTGCTCGTCGACAGCTTCCTGGCCGACACGAACTCCGTCCCGATCAGCGATCTCGAGACCAATGACGTGCTCTACGCCGTGTCCGGGCTGGTGGAGACCGTCGTCTACGTCGCCACCGCCGTCATGTTCCTGGTCTGGCTGTTCCGGGCCAGGGCGAACGCCGAGACGCTCAGCCCGTGGCCGCACCGGCGCGCGACACCCTGGCTGATCTTCGGGTGGGTCGTGCCGATCGTCAACCTCTGGTTCCCGAAGCAAATCGTCGACGACATTTGGACGTCTTCCAAGCCCGGCGCGACGCAGGAGAGCGGCAATTTCGCGACCGCACGCCGTTCCGGCCTTGTCTGGGCCTGGTGGCTGGCGTGGGTGCTCACGACCATCGTGACCCGGCTGGTGAGCCGCAGGTACGCCGATGCCGAGGAGTTGCCGGAAATCCGGGACGCCGCGGTTTTCGACATCGTCGGCAACGTCCTGACCGTCGGCACGGCCGCCCTGGCCGTCGCGGTCGTCCTGACGATCACCCGTTTCCAGGAGGACCGCCGCCGGGCCGCCTCCTGGTCGTACCCACTGTGAGCTGCTAGAGCCAGCCCTGCTCGTCGGCGATCAGGGCGGCCTCCGCGCGGGTGCTCGCCCCCGTTTTTCCGATGGCCGCCGACAGATGGTTGCGCACGGTCCCGGCGGACAGGTGCAGGCTCCGGGCGATCTCCGCCACCGTGCCGCCCTGCCGGGCCGCGCGCAGGACGTCGCGCTCCCGCGCGGTCAGCGGGCTCGCCCCGCTGGCGAGCGACTCGGCGGCCAGGGCGGGATCGACCACGCGCAGTCCCGCGTGGACCCGCCGCACCGTGTCGACCAGGTGCTCGGGCGGCGCGTCCTTCACGACGAAGCCCGAGGCGCCGTTCTCCATCGCACGGGCGAAATAGCCGGGCCGCCCGAAGGTCGTGCAGATCACCACCCGGCAGGACGGCAGCGCGGCGCGCAGGTCGGCGGTGACCTCCAGGCCGTCCTTGCCCGGCATCTGCACGTCCACCAGCGCGACGTCCGGCCGGCTGCGCCGCGCCGCCTCGACGACCTCCTCGCCCGTGCCGACCTGGGCCACCACCTCGATGTCGGGCTCCAGCGCGAGCATCGCCGCCAGCGCACCGCGTACGAGCGCCTGGTCGTCCGCGAGCAGGACCCTGATCACAGGCGGCTCGCCCGGAGCCGGAAGCCACCCGAGGGAAGCGGGCCCGCCTCGATCCGCCCGCCGACCGCGCGCAGCCGCTCGGCCAGTCCCGAAAGGCCGTTGCCCGGTGGCGCCGCCTGTCGCCCGGGGCCGTCGTCGCGCACCTCCATCCAGGAGTCCCCGAGCAGCACCTCGCATCGGGTCGCGCCGCTGTGCCGGATCACGTTGGTGACCCCCTCTCTCAGGACGTACGCGAAGGGCTCGGCGAGCTCGGCCGGGACGTGGCCGGCGGACGGCGGCAGGACGGCGGTGATCCCGGCGGCCCGCAGTGCGGCGCGGGCCCCCGCGAGCTCGGCGGCGAGCGAAGGCCGTCGGCGGCCGGACACGGTCAGGCGCACCTCGCCGTGCGCCTGCCGCGACAGCCGCTCGACGTCGCGCAACTCGGCCAGCGCGCGTTCCGGGTCGCCGCCGCTCTCCAGCACCCGGCGGGCCAGGCCGCTCTTGACGGTGATCGTGGTGAGGCTGTGCCCGAGCACGTCGTGGAGGTCTCTGGCCAGCCGGTCGCGCTCGGCCGCCGCCGCCAGCGCCTCGATCTCCTCGCGGGCCTGGCCGAGCTGGACGACGAGCCGGATCAGCAGCGTCACGGACACCGGGATCACGACGGCCGGGACGAGCCCGCCCACGAGACCCCAGTGGATCGGGCCGGGCGCCGCCCACTGCACGAGCGCCTGGGCCACCCCGAGACCCAGCCCGAGGAGCACGGCCCACAGCGCCGGGAACAGCCAGGCCGCCACCGCGAGCGCGAAGCTGAAGACGCCGGCGTGACCCAGGTAGGCCGGGCCGTTCTGCGTCAGTGCGGCCGCGCCCGCCAGCGCGAGAAGGGCTCCGACCAGCAGGATCCGCCGCCAGGGCGGCAGGCGGGGTCCGGTGATCATGGCGATGAGCCAGCCCGCCGCGTACAGCGGCATGACGGCTCCGGCCACCGCGTCCGGCCGGCCGCCGTCCGCGCTCAGCATCTCCGAGAGCGGCCACAGGAGGAAGGCCGACAGCACCACCACGGCGCGTACGCGGGCCGTGCGCGAGCCCGCCCGGGCCGGGTTCCACACCGGCCAGGCGGAAGGCCCCCAGACGCCCTGATCGCCCACGTCGGTCACCCTAGGCCCGCGCGGTGTCGAGGCGATACCTGACGGCCACAACCGTGCCCAGCACCAGCGCGTACAGGGTCAGGATCAGGGCGGCCCGCCATCCGTCGCCGCCGAGGGCGGCGGCGTGCCCGACCTGCGCGAGCCAGTAGCTCGGCAAGGCCTTGGCCACCGACGCGAGCAGCGGCGGGAACGTGCTCACCGGGATGAACAGCCCGCCGACGAAGCTGAGCAGCAGCACGACCGCCCCCTGGTACGCCTGCAGGTTCTGGGCGGTGGCGAACTGGCCGACCAGCAGGCCGAGCAGAGCGAAGGGCACCGCACCCGCCCACACACCGAGCACGGCGAGCGCCCACCCGCCGGCCGGCAGGCGCACCCCGCTGACGAGCGCCGCCACCAGCGACACCCCGGCCACCGGCGGCAGCGCCACGACCATCGCCACCGACGCCTTGGCCAGCAGATAGCCGAGGCCGCTGAGCGGGGTCAGCCGCAACTGGCGCTGCCAGCCGATGCCGCGCTCCACCGCCGTGCGGGCGCCGACGTCGAGCGCCGTCTTCACCGCCCCGAACGCCGCGATGCTGCCCATGACGTACGGCGCGGGCAGGCCCATGTCGGCGAAGCGGTCGGCCATCAGCAGATACAGCCCCACCGGCAGGGCGACCGCGAACAGCAGGAACTTGGCGTCGCGCAGCGTGCGCCTGATCTCGAACGCGAGATACCCGGTCATCTGACGACCTCCACGGCTTCGGTGAGGCGGAGGAACGCGTCCTCCAGGCCCAGCGCGCCCACCTCGACGTCGCGCGTGGCCGGATAGCGGGCCAGCAGTTCCCGCAGGGCCAGGTCGGAGTCGGCGCAGTGCAGTTCGGCCCTGTCCTCGCGGACGTGCGCCGCCGTCACGCCGGGGAGCGCGCCCAGGTCCTCGGCGCGGGCGCCGGGCACGGTCGCGGTCACCGTACGGCCGGACACCTCGGCCATGACCGCGGACACCGGGCCGTCGGCCACGACGCGGCCCGCGTGCATCAGCACGACCCGGTCCGCGTACGCCTCGGCCTCCTCCAGGTAGTGCGTGGAGAACAGCACGGTGCGGCCGGTCTCGGTGAAGGCGTGCATCGACTGCCAGAACTCGCGCCGGGCCGTGACATCGAGGGCCGCCGTCGGCTCGTCGAGCACCAGCAGGTCCGGATCGGGCACCAGCGCCATGGCGAACCGGACGCGCTGTTTCTGGCCGCCGGACAGCCGCGCGGCCCTCCGGGCGGCGAGGCCGGACACCCCGGCCCGGCGCAGCGCCTCCTCCACCGGCACGGGGGTGCTGTGGAGGGACGCGATGAGCGCCACGGTCTCCCCCACGGTCACGTCGTCGAGCAGCGCGCCCTCCTGCGGCAGCACGCCCACCAGGCCTTCCCGCACCGCCTCGCGGGGAGTCACGCCGAACACGGCGATCTCCCCGGCGTCCGGGCGGGCGAGCCCGACGACCATGTCGATCGTGGTGGACTTGCCCGCGCCGTTGGGGCCGAGCAGGGCCACCACCTCGCCCCGGCCGACGACCAGGTCGATCCCGTCGACCGCGCGGGTCTCGCCGTACGTCTTGCGCAGCCCCGCCACGGACAGGGCGGGGGCGCCCTCGTGAATGTCCATGCGGCAAGCCTCCGCCGCCGTCCCGCCGCGGGCCTGCGCCGTCTGTCACGACCCGGCCACGACAGATGTCACGGTGCTCTGAAAGTTTCCCGACCCGGACCCGTCCCCGTCGCGCTACCCGTGGTCTCGCCTTCGGCGGAGCAGCCGCGTACGAGCGTGTCTTGTCGAGCCGCAAAGTTTCGGTGAAATATCGAAACATTCATGGTCAGGATCCTCAGGAGGAAGGACGGACGCCTTGGAACGCCTCAAGGTCACGGCACAACCCGCGGGTCGGCCCTCCCCCGGAGGAGGCCGATGATCGGCCGTCTCCTCGCCGGGAGCCGAGTCGTCCGCCGTACGCTCGTGCTCGGCGCCGTCGCGGCGCTGTCGACGGGCCTCGCGGTGGCCGAGATCCCCCGGGCGGACGCCGCCGCCGGCACGCTGGGCGCGGCGGCGGCCCAAACCGGGCGCTACTTCGGCACCGCGATCAACACGAGCAAGCTCGGCGACCCGATGTACACCGAGATCGCCGGCCGCGAGTTCACCATGGTGACGCCCGAGAACGAGATGAAGCTCGACGCCACCGAACCCCGGCAGGGCGTGTTCACCTTCGGCCCGGGTGACCGCGTCTTCGACTGGGCGGTGCAGAACGGCAAACAGGTGCGCGGCCACACCCTGCTCTGGCACGCGGGGCAGCCGCAGTGGTTGCAGAACCTGTCCGGCAGCGCGCTGCGCCAGGCGATGATCGACCACATCAACGGGGTGATGGCCCACTACAAGGGCAAGATCTACGCCTGGGACGTGGTCAACGAGGCCTTCGCCGACGGCACCGGAGTCCGGCGCAACTCGAACTTCCAGCGCACCGGCGACGACTGGATCGAGCACGCCTTCCGCGCCGCGCGGGCCGCCGACCCGGCCGCCAAGCTCTGCTACAACGACTACAACATCGAGAACTGGACCTCGGCCAAGACGCAGGCCGTCTACACCATGGTCAAGGACTTCAGGTCCCGCGGCGTGCCCATCGACTGCGTCGGCATCCAGGCGCACTTCAACAGCGGCAACCCCTACCCCGCCGACTTCCGCGCCACGCTGCGGAACTTCGCCGCCCTCGGCGTCGACGTCCAGATCACCGAGCTGGACATCCAGGGCGCCCCGCCCGCGACGTACGCCGGCGTGTTCACCGACTGCCTGAGCGTCCCCCGATGCACCGGCGTCACCGTGTGGGGCGTCCGGGACCCCGACTCCTGGCGCAGCAACGACACCCCGCTGCTGTTCGACGGCGACGGCGGCAAGAAGCCGGCGTACACGGCGGTGCTGAACGCCCTCAACGCCGCCGTTCCCGGCACCTCGCCCAGCCCCAGCCCGTCGCCGTCCTCCGGGGGAAGCTGCACCGCGACCCTCTCGGCGGGCGCGAAGTGGCCAGATCGGTACGACCTCGGCGTCACCGTCACGGGTTCGGACGACTGGATCGTGACCATGACCGTGCCCCGCCCCGCGAGGGTCGTCGCGACCTGGAACGTCAGCGCCAGGTGGAACCCCGTCACGAACGTCATGACCGCCCGGCCGGACGGCCACGGTGACAGCTGGGGCGTGACGATCAAGCATCACGGCAACCGGACCTGGCCCACGGTCTCCTGCCGTCCCGCCTGACGGACCGCTCCCGCAGGGCCCGCTAGATCCGATCTAGCGGGCCCTGCCCGTCGATCTGGCGCCTGTCGGGTGAACAGACAGAAGGAGACACAGATCATGCGGGACCGGACGACGGACCTGGCGATAGAGACATCGGGCCTGGTCAAGATATTCGGCGAGAACCGTGCGGTGGACGGGCTCGATCTCATCGTGCCCGCGGGCACGGTCTACGGCGTGCTCGGCCCCAACGGAGCGGGGAAGACCACCGCGGTCAAGATGCTGGCGACCCTGCTGCGCCCGGACGGCGGCGAGGCCAGGGTGTTCGGCCACGACGTGCTGCGCGAGCCCGACGCCGTACGCACCCGGGTGAGCCTGACGGGCCAGTACGCCTCGGTGGACGAGGAGATGACCGGGATGGAGAACCTGGTCCTGCTCGGCAGGCTGCTGGGCCACAAGAAGCCCGCCGCCAAGGACAGGGCCATGGCGCTGCTGGAGGCCTTCGGGCTGACCGAGGCCGCCGGGCGGCAGGTCAAGACCTACTCGGGCGGCATGCGCAGGAGGCTGGACATCGCGGCCAGCATCCTCAACACCCCCGACCTGCTGTTCCTGGACGAGCCCACGACCGGGCTCGACCCGCGCAGCCGCAACCAGGTCTGGGACATCGTGCGGATCGTGGTCGCCCACGGCACGACCGTGCTGCTCACCACGCAGTATCTGGACGAGGCCGACCGGCTGGCCGGCCGGATCGCGGTCATCGACCACGGCAAGGTCATCGCCGAGGGCACCCCGGGCGAGCTCAAGTCGTCGGTCGGCTCGGGGTCGGTGCACGTGCGGCTGCGGGACGCCGCGCAGCGGCCGGAGGCGGAGCGCGTGCTGGCCAGGGAGCTGAACGCGCCCGTTCACCTCGAAGCCGATCCCGTGGCCCTGACCACCCGCATCCCGGGCGAGGACGCGGACGCCGGAGCGGAGCGGGCCTCGCGCGCCCTCGCGGCGCTGGCCGCGTCCGGCATCGTCGTCGACGACTTCTCCCTCGGCCAGCCCAGCCTCGACGAGGTCTTCCTCGCACTCACCAACCACCCGGCGACCGACCAGAACGCGCAGGAGGAGGCGGCATGAGCACCACGACCACCGAGAGCGGCACGTCCTTCGTCCCCGCGGCCGAGACGCTGGGCGCGGTCCTGGCCCCAGGCGCGCGTCCGCCTCGTCCCAGCGCGCTGTCGGCCTCGCTGACGTTCGGCTGGCGGGCGATGCTGAAGATCAAGCACGTGCCCGAGCAGCTCTTCGACGTCACCGCGTTCCCGATCATGATGACGTTGATGTTCACCTACCTGTTCGGCGGCGCGCTGGCGGGATCGCCGACGGAATACCTGCAGTTCCTGCTGCCGGGCATCATGGTGACGAGCGTCGTGATGATCACGATGTACACCGGGGTCGAGGTCAACAAGGACATCGAGAAGGGCGTCTTCGACCGCTTCCGTACGCTGCCGATCTGGCGGCCGTCCACCATGGTCGGCTACCTGCTCGGCGACGCGCTCCGCTACACGATGGCGGCGACGGTCATCCTCGTGGTCGGCCTGGTGCTGGGCTTCCGCCCGCAGGGCGGCGTCACCGGCGTGGTGGCCGCGATCGCGCTGCTGGTGGCCTTCTCGTTCGCGTTCTCGTGGATCTGGACGATGTTCGGGCTGCTGCTGCGCAGCGAGAAGTCGGTGATGGGCATCAGCATGCTGGTGCTGTTCCCGCTCACCTTCCTCAGCAACGTCTACGTGGACCCGCAGACCATGCCGGGCTGGCTGCAGGCGTTCGTCGGCGTCAACCCCATCTCCCACCTGGTCAGCGCGACGCGTTCGCTGATGGCGGGCAGCCCGGACACCGGGGAGATCACCTGGGTGCTGGCCTGCGGCGCGGCCTCGATCGTGGTCTTCGGCGCGCTGACCATGCGCCTCTACAACCGCAAGTAGTGAGCCGGTCCTGCCCGCGGGCCGCACCAGTAGACGCCAAGGCCGGCACAAGCAGCCGCCAAGCACTGATCGGCACGCTCCTTCCAGACATCCGAACGATCCCCCTTGGAGGGAAACATGTCTGGAATCAGCGTGCGGCTCGGGCTGGCGACCGTCGTGTCGGCCATGGCGATGCTGGGCGTCTCCGCGGCCGCGACCCCCGCGCACGCGGTGGACGAACAGTGGCACACCCTGGTCCTGCACGACGACGCGGGGTACGAGGGCGGGGTCAGGGTCATGTACACGGTCGTGTCGAACGACGCCTACGACCGGGTGTACATGCCGACCTCCAGCCCCGACCTCGGCTCCTTCAGCGACAAGACGAGCTCCCTGACCAACAACGACTGGATGGCCTGGGTCGTGTACGACGACAAGCAGTATCGCGATCGCCACTACTGCATCCGTCCCGGCGAAACGGTGCCCAACCTCAGCTCGTCGCAGTGGAAGTTCAATGACAAGATCTCGTCGGCCAGGCGGCTGGACACCGCCGGTTGCGCCGGATACCCGGCGTTCTACAGCGTCGGCTGAGCGATGCGCGTCACAGGCGCCAGGTGATGTCGTGCTCGGGCCGATAGCGACAGGTGGCGCCGGTGGAGACGGCCGCACGCAGATGGGCGGCCAGCGCGGGGTGCAGCCGATCGAGCTTGCGCAGCACGTCACGAATCCGGGCGGTGACGGCCTTACGGGCGCGCTCGGCCTCGTCACCGAGGCGGCGGTCGCGCCCGCCGAGCCCCGAGGCGGAGCGCAGCTCGGCCAGCAGGGCCGCCCGCTCCCGGTCGAACTCGGCCGCCCTGTCGTCGTCTCCCCGCTCGGCCGCCCGGTCGATCTCCTCGTCCAGCAGGGCGAGTCTGCGCCGGTAGCGCGCCTTGGCCTCCTCGTCGAGGACCGCGTCGCCGCCCATCGCCCGGGCGGCGACGACGAGCTCCCCGCCCTCGGGGTCGAGCAGCCGTACGGCGGGCAGGTCGGCCCCGGGATGGTTCAGCAGGCAGTGCAGGTCGCGCAGCCCCTTGGCGTCGGGCAGGTGGACGGTGTGGCCGCCGAAGCCCAGCGTCCAGACCGCGCCGTCCCGCCGGAACTCGGCCGCCTTCGGCAGCGCCGTGGGGCCACGCACGGCGGCGCGTTCCCGCAGGCGAGCCAGCCGGACGCGCTCCACGACGTGCCGCATGCCGAGCTGTGCCGCTTCGCCCTCCACGTCGTCCAGCAGTTTCCCGGCCTCCTCCGCGTCGCCCGGGCCGCCCCGCCGCAGCAGCGCCTCACCGAGATGTGCCCGCGCCTCGACGGACCACGGGCGGGCGAGGAGCAGGTCGGCGGAGTGCCAGGCGGCGGTGAAACCGTCGACCGCGTCGTCCCAGCGCTCCTGCGCCGCGTCGACGAGTGCGCGCAGGAGGATCACCGGCCCGCCGATGTCCCAGCCGTACATCGAGACCGCCCAGCCGCCGACGTACGGCTCGATCGCGGTCCTGGCTCTCTCGCACAGCTCGGGGTCGCGCGACCAGGCGGCGACCATGGCCTGGAACCGCAGCCACAGGGGCTGTATCGAACGCCGCGGCTCGCCCCCGGCCATGGTGTCGCGCAGGTGGCGCAGCGCGGCGCCGCCGTCTCCCCTGTGCAGCGCGGTCATGGCCTCCAGCAGGCCGGGACAGGGGTGCGGGCTCCGGCGCAGCGCGCGGTGGATCTCGTCGAGGTCGTCGTGGCGGCCCTGGAGCATGCGCACCGCCCAGCGGTGGTGATCCAGCATGTACGCGAAGTGCCCGTGCCCGTGCTCGTGCCCGGCGATCTCGTCGAGCAGGCTCTCCGCCTCGTCGAAGTCGCCCATGAGGGCGGCGATGATGCTGCGGTCGCTGACCGTGGCGATGTCGATGCGGGGCAGTTCGGTGCGGCCGCCGAGCGCGACGAACTCGCGGAACTGCGCGAGATAGGCGGGGTCGCCCTGTTCGAGCAGCGCCACCCAGCGCAGCGCGGCGGCGATGCTCTCCATCTCCGCGTCGCCCGTGCGGTGGGCCAGGGTCAGCAGCTCCCCGGTGAGCGCCGCCCTCTCCGGTGCGGTGCCCGGCCCCCAGATGGTGTCGTGGTAGGCCCACAGACTGAAGGCCAGCGCCTCGTCGTCGTCGCCTCTCCGGGCGAGCACCGCGACGTGGATGGCCAGGTCCCGCGCGAGGCGGTCGAGGGAGAGCCCGCCGTCGGGGGGCCGCCCGTCGCGGACCAGTTCGTCGTGCGCCTCCCGCAGCAGGTCGGCGCCCAGCGGGCCGATCTCGCCGCCGCAGGCCGCGTAGACGGACAGCGCCACCCGGGCGATCAGCTCGGAATCGGCGCTCTCCCGTGCGACGGCCGCCGCCTCCTCGAAGGCACGCCGGCCGCCGTCGTGGTCGTTCCAGCTGTAGAGCTCACGGCCGAACTCGATCGCGATCACGACGTGGCGGCGCGGGTCGCCGGCGACGGCGGCACGTTCGAGCGATCTGCGGTAGTGCCCGAGCGCCTCCTCGGTGGCCAGGCGAGCGGCGGCGTCACGGGCCGCGGACAGCAGCCGGTCCACCGCGAGAGGCGGCTCGACGTGGTCACCGGCGAGGTAGACGTGCCGGGCCATGTCGGCGGGGAGCACATGCTCGGCGAGGCCGGCGGATCGGTCGACGGCGTGGACTACCGCGGCGTGCCGGCGGGAGGCCGCCTTCTCGTCGAGGGACTCGTAGAGCGTCTGACGGACCAGGTCGTGCGCGAACGCGAAGACCTCCCCGCCCCCCGCCTCCTTCGCCACGACGAGCCGGGCGGCCACCGCCTGGTCGAGCAGCCGTTCGACGTGGAGCACGGGAGCCGCGGCGACGGCGGCCAGCACCTGGCGATGGAACTCGCGGCCGAGCACCGCGGCGGTGACGAGAAGGTCCACGACCGGCGCGGGCAGCAGGGACAGCCGCCGCAGCAGCGTGTCGCGGACACCGGGGGCGATCGTGGTGACGGAACCGCCGCTGCGCCACAGGCGCGCCGTCTGCTCCACGAAGAACGGATTGCCGCCGGTGCGCCGGTGCACCTCGGCCACGAGGTCGGCGGAGGGGTCGCGGCCGGCCGCGCGGGTCATCAGCGCGCCGACCTCGTCGCGTTCGAGGCCGGTCAGGGTCACCGTGGTCGCCCGCGCCGCCAGCGGCAGCACGAGGGGCCGCAGCGGGTGGTCGGCCGCCTCCACCTCCACGTCCCGGTAGGTCCCCACCAGCAGCACCCGCTCGAACCAGGTGTGCTGCGCCGCGAACTCCAGCAGCCTGAGCGACGCGGTGTCCGCCCAGTGCAGGTCTTCCAGCACGACCACCAGGGGACGGCTCTGCGACACCGCGACCAGCGCGCTCGTCACCGCGTCGTACAGCCGGAAGCCCTCGGCCGCGTCGCCGCCGGGCGCCTCGCCGAGCAGCGCGGCGAGGCCGGCGCCGCCGGCCTCCTCGGCCGCCGCCCACTCCTGCGGCGCGGCGCACCGCCGCATCCCCCGCAGGACCTGGACCCAGGGCCAGTAGCCCGGGGCGTTGTCGGAGTCCCAGCACGATCCGCCGAGGACCAGCGCGCCCAGGCGCCTGGCCTCCTCCGCCGCGCTGGTGACGAGCGTGGTCTTGCCGATCCCGGCCTCACCGGCGACCAGCATCAGGCCGCCGTGGCTGCCGACCGCCCGGGTGATCTCGGCACGCAGCATCGCGGCAGGATGCTCCCTGCCGATCAGCCCGGTGGCGGGCTCAGTGGTCGCGCCGTCGATTCGCATGCCGTCTCGAAGGTATCCGCCCGCTCCGACAATTTCCGCCGTCCGGCTGGGGCAAGATACCTCAGCCGAAGAACTTCGTCAGGATCTGCGCCAGCGCGGCCGGCCGCTGCAGCACCCCGTGGTCCTCTCCGGGCATCACCGTCAGCTCGGCGCCGGGCACGGTCGCCGCGACGGCCTTCGTCCCCTCCGCGAGGTTCGGCGCGGTCTGGTCGCCGTAGACCGCCAGCACCGGCACGCCGACCCCGGCGAGCCGCTCGTACGGCATGACCTGCCACGGGGTGCTGACCAGCAGGTCGTACGGCAGGCTGGGCGCCTTATCGGCCAGGAACGCCCACTCCGGCCCGGCCTTCATGCCCGCGACCATCCCGGCCGGGACGCCGACCGCCTCGACGAGGAACAACTCGGCCGCGCCGTCGCGGTCCCCGGCGGCCACCCGGGCCTTGAGCCGGTCGTACAGGTCGGCCGGCGGCCTCGGCTGGTCCTCGCCGGCGCAGTACGGCGGCTCGTAGACGGCCACCCGGTCGACCGGCAGCCCGCGCATGGCCCCCTCCAGCACGAGGATCGCCCCGGAGGAGTGGCCGAACACCGAGGCCCGGCCGCCGGCGTGCTCGATGACGGCCGCCAGGTCGTCGACCTCGTTGGCGACCGAGTAGTCCTCGCTCCTGTCGTCGCTGCCCACCCGGCCGCGCCGGTCGTAGGTCACGACGGTGAACGCCGAGGCGAGTTCGGCGCCGAGC
The DNA here is from genome assembly GCF_040675265.1 of Microbispora sp. NPDC049633. Taxonomy (NCBI): domain Bacteria; kingdom Bacillati; phylum Actinomycetota; class Actinomycetes; order Streptosporangiales; family Streptosporangiaceae; genus Microbispora; species Microbispora sp. NPDC049633. The sequence continues at coordinate 48,864 of NZ_JBFAOO010000004.1, read as the reverse complement.
CCGGCCACGGTCGAACGGTCGTTGAAGGCACCGCCGACGAGGACGACCGGCGCGCCCTGACCGATCGTGTCGACGGCGAGGGTCGTGCCGTCCTTCGAGGTGATGTTCTCGGTCATGTCCGTCAGCCTTTCAGGGAGCTACCGTCGTGTGAAGGTCATGTGGGTGATGCCGCTGGGGGTGGTGACCGACTCGATCCGGAAACGCTTCTCGAGTCCTTCGAGACCGTCCCACAGCCGCTCGCCGCGGCCCAGGATGATCGGGACGACGGCGATGTGCATGTGGTCGACCAGGTCCGCGGCCAGGAACTGGCGGACGGTGCTCGGTCCGCCGCCGATCCGCACGTCCAGGCCGCCGGCGGCCTCGCGCGCCTGCCGCAACGCCTCCTCCGGGGTGGCGTCGACGAAGTGGAACGTGGTGCCGCCCTCCATCTCCACCGAGGGCCGGGGGTGATGGGTCAGGACGAAGACCGGCGTGTGGAACGGCGGGTTCGGTCCCCACCATCCGGTCCACTCGTGGTCCTCCCACGGGCCGCGCTGGGGCCCGAACTTGTTGCGGCCCATGATCTCCGCGCCGATGCCCGCGTCCCACGTACGGGTGACGGCGTCGTCGACCCCGGTGCCGCCGCCGGTCTTCCCCTGCATGGCGCGGAAGGTCCGGGTCTCGAAGAACCACTCGTGGAGCCGCTCGCCGGCGTGGCCGAACGGCTCATCGAGCGTCTGGCCCTCGCCGGTGGCGAAGCCGTCGAGGGAGACGGCGAAGTTGTGCACTCTGACGCGAGACATGGCTGATCTCCTGGTTCCGATCAGTGGTTGCGGATTGCAATCACTGAGGATGAGCGTAAGCTAGGTAGTAGCAAAACGCAATCACTTTGGGAGTGGCCGTGCGAGAAGGACCGCGATCGGGCTGTGCGATCAACGCGGCGGTGGAGGCGCTCGGAGACCAGTGGAGCCTCATCGTGCTGCGGGATGTGATCTTCGGCGGGCGCCGGCACTTCCGTGACCTGCTCACCAACTCCGAGGAGGGGATCGCGTCGAACATCCTCAGCAGCCGCCTCAAGGCCCTCGTCGCCAATGGCCTGCTGACCCACGAGGACGCGGGGCGGGGACGGCGGGGCACCTACAGCCTCACCGAGGCCGGCATCCAGACGGTTCCCGTCATGGTCGCGCTCGGCTCGTGGGGGCTGCGGCACCGGCCGACGACCCCCGCCCTGGCCATCCGGGCGCGGCTGCTGGAGGAAGGCGGCCCGTCCCTTTGGGACGACCTGATGGACGAGCTGCGCGAGGAGCACCTGGGCGTCCCCCGTCCCGATACCGATCGCCCGCGCGCGTCCCGGCTGCTGCGGGAGGCGTACGAACGCGTCCTGGCGACGTCGTCCTGATCACATAAGGTGATCGACGTGACATCTCACCCGCGCAGCCGCGTCGTCGACCTCAGTCATGTGGTCCGGCACGGCATGCACACCTATCCGGGCGTGCCCGGGCCGGAGATCGGCGACTATCTGACGCGCGAGGACTCCCGCGGCCGTTACGCCCCGGGCACCGAGTTCCACATCGGCCGCATCACGATGGTGGCGAACACCGGCACATACCTCGACACGCCGTTCCACCGCCTCGCGGACGGCGACGACCTGGCCCAGGTGGACCTGGCCCGGCTGGTCGACCTCCCCGGTCTGCTGATCGACGCCTCCGGCTCCTCCCGGCGCGGCATCGGCGCCGACGCGTTCGAGGGCCACGACGTCACGGGGCGCGCGGTCCTGCTGCGTACGGGCTGGGACAGGCACTGGGGCGGCCCGTCCTACGGCGACCCGGACCACCCCTTCCTGGCGGCGGACGCGGCCGCGCTGCTGGCCGAGCGGCAACCGGCCGTCGTCGGCATCGACAGCGTCAACATCGACGACATGGCCGACGGCCTGCGCCCGGCCCACACCGCCCTGCTCAGCGCGGGTGTTCCGATCATCGAGCACCTGCGCGGGCTCGACCGGCTGCCGCACACCGGGTTCCGTGTCCACGCGGCGCCCGTCGCCGTTGCCGGCATGGGCACCTTCCCCGTCCGGGCGTACGCCCTCGTCCCCTGACCGGTTCCTTCACCCGTACGCGACGTCGCCGGCCCCGAGGAACGGCAGCAGACGTTCGGCCTCCTCCGTCACCGCGCTCGTCCCGGCCGCCCCCAGCGGCCGGAACGGGACGATGCGCAGGGTGCCGTCCTTGACCGACCAGCTGCCGTGGACGAACCCGTCCACGAGGAAGGTCGGCAGCACCCTCGCCGCGCCCGGCATCACCCGTCTCCGATCGGCGTCGCCGATCACGCGGGTCCGGTCGGCGTGGCCGAGCAGCAGGTTGTCGAAGGCGGGCAGGAACCGTACGGGAACGGGCGTTTCGGGGTCGGGCGGCTCCGGTGCGCTCTCCAGATCGAACAGCTCCCTGCCCTCGGCGTCGCGGTAGCGGCGCAACTCGCCGCGCATGGCGTCGACCACCTCGCGCAACCGCGTCAGCCCCGACCACGCCTGCATGTCCATGACACCCGCCGGGCCGTACGCCGCCAGATAGCGGCGTACGAGGTCCCGCACCGGAGCCGGTTCCATGGGCGCGCCGAGCCAGTCCTCGGCCCGGGTGACGGAGATGGCGTTCCGGGTGCCCCAGCGGCCCCACATCGCGGTCGCGGGGGTGTGGACCAGGGGGGTCCTCAGCTCCACCTCCCCGGCCAGGATCCTCCCCTCCCGGCCGGGATGGCGCAGCGTCAGCAGCCGGGCCAGCTCACGCCGGGGCAGGGTCCGGCCCGCCAGGATCTCCGCTCCGGCCGCCGTGAGCGCGGCGGTGTCGAGCCTCCCGCTCGCCTTCCTGAAATACGACGTGCTCGCCGTACGGTCGAGAACCGGTTGCAGCACCGGCCGGAACCGGCGGAAGTCGTCGGCCACGGCCAGATGCTGGGTGCTGCGCAGCAACGCCGAGCGCACCACCATCCGGCTCTCCAGCAGGACGCCCAGCCGGGCCTGGGTGAAGCCGTCGATCCGGCTCCACAGTCCGACGTAGGGCCAGTTGGGCTCCTGGGCCTGCATCGCGACCAGATGCCCGATGACCTCCAGCACGGTGCGGCCGGTGCGCTCCGTCAGGAACTGCCGCCGCAGCAGCGCCCGGTTGAGCGCGCGCCGCGAGAGCACGCTCACGCCAGCCGCACCGCGACGTTGCCCCGGTAGGAGCCCTTGAGCATGGACAGGAACGCTCCGGGCACCTCCTCGATGCCGCCCTCGACGACCGTCCGCGGGAAGACGAACCGGCCCTCCGCCAGCCATCGGGTGAAGTGCTCGCGCCAGGCCGCCACCTGTTCCGGAGTGTGGTGGCAGGAGAACGGCAGCAGCTCGACGCCCCTGGCCTCGGCCGCCGCGGGGTCCGGCTCCGGGAAGCGGTCGGCACCGCCGCCGAGCTGGTGGGACAGGGAGCCGCACAGCGCGAAGCGGGCGCCGTGCCGCGCCACCTGAACCGCCGCGTCGTACTGCTCCCCGCCCACGACGTCGAAGAAGACCGTGGTGCCCTCGGGCGCGAGCTCGCGCAGCCGGTCGGCCACCGGGCCGTCGTGGTAGTCGAAGGCGGCGTCGTAGCCGAGCTCGTCGACCAGGTAGGCGGCCTTGGCCGGGCTGCCCGCGCTGCCGATCACCCTTGCCGCGCCCCTGCACGTGGCGATCTGCCCGGCCAGCGAGCCGACCCCGCCGGCCGCGCCCGAGACGAACACCACGTCGCCCTCCCCGACGGCGGCGACGTCGGCCATCCCGTAGTAGGCCGTCACGCCCTGACCGAGGTGATAGGAGGGGTCGGGGAACTGCGCACGGTCGAGCTTGACGTACTGCCCGGCCAGGCCCGCGGAGTATTCGCTCCAGCCGGTCATCGACTGCACCAGGTCGCCCACGGCGAGATCCGGGCTGCCGGACTCGATCACGGTGCCCGCGACGGCGGCGCCCACTCGATCACCGGGCCGCCAGGCGGGCACCGGGATCCGGCAGTCGGCCCGCATCAGCTCCAGGTATGTCGCGGCCAGGCCCACGTAGTCGGTCCTGACGACGACCTCGCCGTCCACCTCGGTCTCGGCGAGCGTGAAGTTGCCGGGGCCGGGCTCGCCGGTGACGGGCGCGGTCAAGCGGATCTCACGACTGATCATTACTGGTTCCTTCCGGGGTGGGGCTTCGAGATCCACGCTAGGGAGGCTTCCGGCCACTTCCTGACCGGAAGTGCCGACAGACTGGAACCATGGCGAACACGAGCTCGCGCACCCTCCGGTTGCTGTCCCTCCTGCAGACCCACCGCCGCTGGGCGGGCGGGGAGCTGGCCGACCGGCTCGGCGTCTCCGAACGGACGCTGCGCCGTGACGTCGACCGGCTGCGGGAGCTGGGATATCCGGTGCACACCTCACGCGGGACGGACGGCGGATATCAGCTCGCGCCCGGCGCCGTACTGCCGCCGCTGCTGCTCGACGAGGATGAGGCGATCGCGCTCGCCGTCGGCATGGGCGAGGCGGCGCGGAGCGCGATCACCGGCATGGAGGCGTCCGCGATCCGCGCCCTCACCAAGGTCGTCCAGGTCATGCCGCCCCGGCTGCGCCGCCGCGTGGACGTGTTGCGCGAGGCGATGGTCTCCGCGAACTCGGCGGAGCCAATCGTCACCGTGGACGTGCTGACCACCGTCGCCCAGGCCTGCCGTGACGAGGAGCGGCTGCGCTTCTCCTACGCCGCGCGGGGGCGCGAGCCCTCCTGGCGCGAGGTCGAGCCGTACCGGCTGGTGACCCTCGGCCGCCGCTGGTATCTGGTCGCCTACGACCTGACCAGGCAGGACTGGCGCAGCTTCCGGCTCGACCGCCTGACGCGGGCGCGGCCCACGGGGGCCCGCTTCCGCCCGCGCGACCTGCCCGCCCCGGACGCGGCGGCGTTCGTCAGAGCGGCCGGCGGCGTGCCCGAGCCGCACACGGTCAAGGCGCTCGTGCACGCGCCCGCCGCCCGGGTGCGTACGACGGCCGGGCAGTGGGGCAGGGTCGAAGAGGTCGACGAAGGCAGCTGTCTGCTCACCATGACCTCGTCCTCCCTGGACTGGCCGGTCCAGGCGCTGGGCAACGTGGGCGCGGAGTTCGAGGTGCTCGGTCCGCCGGAGTTCGTCGCGTACGTCCGCGAATGGGGCGAGCGCTTCGTCCGGGCCACATCCGCCGGACCAGCCTCACCCTGAGCCGTACAGCATGGGCAGGTCGACCAGCAGGACCCGGGAGTCGCGAGCTGCGGCGTCAATAAGTGCGGGGTCGAATCCGGCGCCGCTGTAGAGGGCGAGCACCGTGTCGCGGGTGTCGAGCCCGCGCGTGTGCAGTCGGTCCCTGGCCTGTTCCAGGCGCTTCAGGTGACCCATGTTCATGATCTCCGACCACTTCGCCTCGCCCACGGACAGAAGCCGGCGTGTGTGGTTGTCCTGAGGCGCCAGGGCGATCACGTCGACCTCGATGTTCTGCCCCTTGCCACCGCCCGGTGCGACCCCCGCGGCGACCTCGACGGCGAACTCGCCGTTCCAGTCGTGGGCGAGTGCGAACTCCCGGCACACATGCTCGAAGTGCGGGCCCACCACCTGAGACGTGAACCTCGGGCTGGCCGCCTGCCACACCCGGTCGGCCCATCCCCTTTCCAGCAGGCTCCAGGCCGGCCGCATGATCGCCTCGTAGAACGTCACCAGCGGCTCCGCGACCCGGTACAGCGAGCGCTTCCGGATCGGGTCCATCTCCTTGCGGATGAGCTGACAGTCCTCCAATACGGCGAGCGGGTGGGCGATGTCGGTCGCCTTGCGCTCCATGTGCCCGGCGATGCCGCCCCGCGTGTTGTTCCCGGCGGCGATCGCACCGAGAACGGCGTGGTAGAGCGCCTCGTCCCGAATCTCCATCTCGTTCGTCAACAGGTATCGGGCCTCGCGGAAGAGCGGCGTGTCGAGGCTGAGCACCCGCCGGACGACCCAGTCGCCGAAATCGTCTCCGGGCACCTCGCCACCCACGAACCGGGTGCGGTAGGCCGGCGTGCCGCCCACGATCGCGTTCACCTGCAGGGCGACGCGCGGATCCTCGATGCCCCAGAATCGCCGGGCGAGACGATGGTCGAACGGCTGCACCACGAGATCGAGTGACGCCCGCCCGCGTAGCGGTGCCTGTCCGGCGAGGAGTTTCCCCATGACCGACATGGCGGATCCGGCGAGGACCAACCGGACCCTGCTGCCGGTGCGGCGGTGCGCCGCCCGCGCGTCGATCTCCCGCTGCAGGATCGAGGGAATCGAGGGATCGGCCTTCATGAGGTACGGGAACTCGTCGAGGACGATCAATCGGTCCGGGCAGTGGTCGAGCAGGTAGGTGATCGCCTCGTCCCAGTGCGCGAACGCGAGCGTCCCCGGCACGCCCAGGTAGTTGGCCACGGCCGTGCCGAACTGACGCAGGGCGTCCGTGGACGTGGACTCGACGGCCACGAAGTAGAAGCCGCCGCACACGTCGGCGAGGGCCTGCAGGAGGAACGTCTTGCCCTGCCGGCGGCGCCCGCTCACCACGGCCAGCAGCATTTCGTCCGCCGGGTCCGCCGCGAATCCCGCCAGCGCGGCCCACTCGCGATCCCGCGCGAAGATGTGAGCAGGCTTCACGAGACCTCCGTATAAGTACACTTCTTAGAAGTCGACTTCTTAGAAGTGTACTTATATACGTTGCCGACCTACTGCTGCCGCGCGAAGTGGGAGAGGACTTCGGGGTTGGCCATGGCGTCGGGGTTGGCGGCCTTCTCGACCGGGGTGCCGAGCAGGATCTTCCGTACGGGGACCTCCAGCTTCTTGCCCGACAGCGTCCTCGGGATGCCGGGGACGACGTGGATCTCGTCGGGCACGTGCCGGGGCGACAGCTCGGTGCGCAGGGCCGTGCGCAGGCGGGACACCAGGTCGTCGGACAGGGACGCGCCGTCGGCGAGGGTGACGAACAGCAGCAGCCTGCCCTCCTGGCCGAGCTGCCCGGTGTCGATGACGAGGCTGTCGGCGATCTCCTCGAAGCGCTCCACGACGCGGTAGAACTCGCTGGTGCCCATGCGCACGCCGCCGCGGTTCAGGGTCGAGTCGGAGCGGCCGTAGATGACGCAGCCGCCGTCGGGGAGAATCTTGATCCAGTCGCCGTGCCGCCAAACGCCCGGGTAGTCGGCGAAGTACGACTCCCGGTAGCGGTCGCCCGCGGGGTCGTTCCAGAACATGACCGGCATGGACGGCATCGGCCGGGTGATGACGAGCTCCCCCACCTCGCCCACGATCGGGGCGCCCGAGGGGTCGAAGGACTCGACGGACGCGCCGAGGCAGCGGCACGGGATGACGCCGGCCCGGATCGGCAGCAGCGGCACCGCGCCGACGAACCCGGTGCACACGTCGGTGCCGCCGGAGAACGAGCCGAGCTGCACGTCGGGCTTCACGTCGGAGTAGACCCAGGCGAACCCCTCGGGCGGCAGCGGCGAGCCGGTCGAGCCAATCCCGCGCAGCCGCTCCAGCCCTTCCGGCTTCACCCCGGCCTTCATCGACGCCGTGATGTACGGCGCGCCGGTGCCGAAGTAGGTCACGCCCTCCTCGGCGGCCAGCCGCCACAGCGCGCCGGTGTCGGGGTGGGCCGCGCTGCCGTCGTACAGCAGGACGGTGGACCCCACCAGCAGGCCGCCGATGAGGTAGTTCCACATCATCCAGCCGGTGGTGGTGTACCAGAAGAACACATCGCCCTCGCCGAGGTCCTGGTGGAAGGACAGCGACTTGAGGTGCTCCAGCACGATCCCGCCGTGACCGTGGACGATGGGCTTGGGCAGGCCGGTGGTGCCCGACGAGTACAGCACCCACAGCGGATGCCCGAAGGGCACCCGCTCGAACTCCAGCGGCGCGGTCTCCGCGCGCAGGTCGTCCCAGCTCAAGCCGTCATCGACCGCATCGGCGCCGAGGGTGGGAATCCAGACGGTCGCCTCCAGCGTCGGCAGTTTCCCGGCGATCTCGCGCACCACCGCCGACCGGTCGTACGCCTTGCCGCCGTAGCGGTAGCCGTCCACCGCGACCAGCACTTTCGGCTCGATCTGGGCGAACCGGTCGGTCACACTGGGCGCGCCGAAGTCGGGCGAGCAGGAGGACCAGATCGCTCCGAGTGAGGCGGTGGCCAGGAAGGCGATGAGGGCCTCGGGAATGTTCGGGACATAGGCGGCGACCCGGTCGCCGCGCCCGACACCGAGCCGTACGAGTCCCGCCCGGACCCGGGCGACCTCCTCGCGGAGTTCGCCGAGCGAGTACTGCCAGCGGCTGCCCGATTCGTTGCGGAAAATCACCGCCGTCCGGCCGGGGTGGCCGCGCAGGGCGTTCTCGGCGTAATTCAGGGCCGATCCCGCGAACCATTCGGCGTCCGGCATCGTTCCCTGGATGACGGGCCCGTCACCACGTGTACCGACCACACCGAAGTAGTCCCATATCGATGTCCAGAAGTCGGCCGGCGACTCGACCGACCACTTCCACACGTCCTCGTAGTCCCCCGTACGGCCCAGTCGTTCCAGGTAGCGGGTGATACGAGCCGCACGTACGACGTCGGGCGTCGGTTCCCAGAGCAGAGCGCCTTCCTCGACCATGCCCCCATCTTGGCCACGCTTGAGCCGCATGTCACCCTTCCCGCCCACATAGAAAGGGTCTGTCATATGTGGGTCCTGAGCTGGTCGATCGCCGTCCGGGCGGCGGTCCCGATCGCGGCGTCGGCGCGCGGCTGGTTCTGCGCCGTGCTGAGCGACCGGGTGAACACGGCCACCGCGTAGCGCCCGCCGTCGGGATACTCCACCACCCCGACCTCGTTGCGGAGCGTCGGCAGCGTGCCCGTCTTGCCGCTGACCGCGACGTCGTCGAACGGGAAACCGGAGGCCAGCCGGTGCGGCCACACCTGCAGCGCCATGAGGCGGCGGATCGCCGCGCAGGAGGTCTCGCCCGCCGCCTCGTCCCGCCAGATCATGGCCAGCAGCCGGGTCATCTCGCGCGGCGTGCTCCGGTTGCTTCGCGCCGGGTCGAGCGCGCGCAGCCGCGCCACCACCTCGGGGTCGGCGCACGCCTGGGTCACGGCGGACTCGTCGGCCACGCCCGCGTCCACCCACAGGCTGGTGAGCATGTCGCGGCAGTCGTGCACCACCCGGGTCGCCGTCAGGCCGAGGCCGTCGAGCAGCGTGTTGACCGCCTCCCGGCCCACCCGGGCGAGCAGCACGTCGGCCGCCGCGTTGTCGCTCACCGCCATCATCAGGTACGCCAGGTCGCGCAGCGACAGTGTGGCGTCGTCCAGCATCGCCGCCAGCCCGGTGCCCCCGCCCGTACGGTCCGCGGCCGTCACCCGGACGCGCTCGGCGAGGTCGAGCAGCCCCCTCTCGGCCTGGCGGTGCAGTTCGAGCAGCAGGGGCACCTTGAATACCGACGCGAGCACCACCGGCTCGTCGTCCCGCAGGCCCACCTCGCGCCCGCTGTCGATGTCGACCGCGTGCAGCCATCCGGTGACCCCCGCGTTGCGGAAGACGCGCTCCACGGGGTTCGTCGCGGGGTTCATGCGAGGAATCCGGTCGCCGGGCGCGGCGCCACCCGCGGTGGAGGCGGAGCGCCTTCGTCCACCATCCCGGCGCTGCCCTTCAGCACCTGTACGGCCACGGCGGTGAAGTCTCGCACGTACGGGCCCGGCTCGGCCCGCCAGGCCGGGGAGCAGCGCCAGGCCAGGGGCGTGCCCGCGAGGGGCCGCCACACCACGCCCGGCATGTCCGCGGGGACGCCGAACGCGACGGCCGTGCCGGACAGGACCAGGCCGAGGGCGAACTCCGCGCGGTCGGTGCGGATGATGTCGGCCGGGACGAAGCCGCCGCGGCGGCAGGTGGCCAGTGTGTCGTCGTACAGGCCGGGCTCGGCGTCCCGGGGGAACAGCACCAGATCCCGCCCGGCCAGGTCGCCGAGGTGCACGGTCGCCCAGGCGGTCAGCTCGTCGCCCTCGGCCAGGAGCACGCCCGGATGCCGGACGAGCACCGGCCCGTAGGCGAGGCCGTTCGCGGCGACCGGATGCCGCAGCAGGCCGACGTCGAGTCTGCCCTCCAGCAACGCGGCGACCTGCGCGGCCGTGCCCATCTCGGTCAGCGACAGCCGTACGTCGGGGCGGCGGTCGCGAAACCCCGCGATGAGCGCGGCGAGCACGGCGGCGCCGAGGTCGGCGGGAACGCCCGCCCGCACGACGGCGGTATCGCCGCGCGCCAGGTCGGACATGAGATCGCGCATTCGCTCCACTCGGGCGACGATCTCACGGGCCTCCGGCACCAGCAGCCGGCCCGCCTCGGTCAGCGCGACCCGCCGGCTCGACCGCTCGAACAGGCGCACGCCCAGTTCCTCCTCCAGACGCCTGATGCGCTGGCTCAGCGGCGGCTGTGCCATCCCCAGCCGCGCGGCCGCGTTCCCGAAATGCAGCTCTTCCGTAACGACGAGGAAGTAGCTGAGATGCCGGACAAGGTCCACGAGCTGGGAGCATATCCGAACCGCACATGAAGCACGTTGATATCCATATTGGACATACTCCCGGCGCATCTGCTGCTCTTGGCGGGCACTCGATCGAAGGGGGACGCATGCGAGAGCGGAGGCGCTGGCCGTACATAACGGCGGCGGTGCTCGTGCCGGTGGTGGCCGCGGGGGCCACCGTGTGGCTGCTGCGCACGAAGGGCTCACCGGAGGAGACCGCGCGGGACTTCCTCGCGGCGTGGTCGCGCTCGGACTACGCGGCGATGCGCGCGCTCACCGCCGATCCGCCGGCCGGCTTCGAAAGCACCTACCGGCGGTTCCACGACGACCTGAAGCTCACCGGGCAGCGCTTCCAGGTGACGGCCGTCCAGGAGGAGACCGTACGGTTCCGTGCCCGGCTGACCGGCCCGCTGCCTGTCTCCTACGACGGGAGGCTGCGGCTGGTCGAGCGCGACCGTTCCTGGAAGGTGGCCTGGACCCCGGCGGCGGTCCACCCCCGGTTGACCGGCGGCCTGCGGGCGAAGCTCACCACGGTGCCCGCCGAGCGCGCCCCCGTCACGGCCGCCGACGGCACCCGCATCGACACACCCGGCACGCCCGGCTCCGTGCAGCAGATCGTGGAGGGGCTGCGCGAGCAGTACGGCTCCCGACTGAACGGCACCGCGTCCGCCCGGGCCGACCTGGTGGACGCCCGGACGGGTTCGAAGGTGGTGACGCTCGCCGAGGGCGGCGCGAAGCCCGGCAAGCCGCTGCCGACCACGCTCGACCTGCGGGTCCACCGCGCGGGGGCGCAGGCCCTGGAGGGTGTGGACAAGCCCGCGTCGCTCGTCGCGCTGCGCCCGTCCACGGGCGAGGTCCTCGCGGCGGTCAACAAGCCGGGCGGCTACAACCGCGCCCTGCTCGGCGCGTACCCGCCCGGATCCACCTTCAAGATCGTGACCGCGTCGGCCCTGGTCGCCGGAGGCGTCACACCCGGCCAGACCGTCGAGTGCCCGGCCGAGAAGACGATCGGCGGCTTCCCGTTCCACAACGCCGAGTTCCACGACTACGGCACGCTGCGCTTCGTCGACGCCTTCGCCCACTCGTGCAACACGACGTTCGGCGACATGGCGGTGCGACGCCTCGGCGCGGATCGCCTGGCCAAGGTGGCCGCCGACTTCGGGTTCGGCGCCCGCATCAAGATCGGGGTGCCCGCCGTGGACGCGGCCTTCCCCGCGCCGCACGACGACACCGATCTCGCGTCCGCCGCCATCGGCCAGGGCCGCGTCCTGTCCAGCCCGCTGAACATGGCCGCGGTCGCCGGCGCCGTCGCCGCGGGCACCTGGCGGCCGCCCCGGCTGGTCCCGGCCTCGCTCGTCCCCGAGGGCGGCACGCCCGCACGCGCGCTGGAGCCCGCGGTGGTGTCCGCGCTGCGCCGCCTCATGCCCGCCGTCGTCAGTGAGGGCACCGCGAGTGGCGTCTCCTTCCCCGCCGGCACGGCCGGCAAGACCGGGACGGCGGAGTACGGCTCGGCCGAGGACGGCGGGAACCCGCCCACGCACTCGTGGTTCATCGGCTACAAGGGCGACCTGGCCTTCGCCGTCGTGGTCGAGGGCGGCGGCACCGGAGCGCAGGTCGCCGCCCCGGCCGCCGCCCGCTTCCTCAACGCCCTGGGAAGTTGAGGCCCTGTGACGGTCAGTACGGCCAGCCGGGGACGTTCAGCCGGACCCGGTAGAGGCCGAAATTGCCGGTGTTCCCGCCGCGGGAGGGCGTGCCCGAGGTGATGTACAGCGTCTGACCGTCAGGGCCGCCGAAGGCGACGTTGGTGGTGTTCTGCCCGGCGGAGATGGTGCCGAGCTGCACGCCGGACGGCGCGTACACGTGGACCTTGCCGTCGTTGAAGGAGGCCTGGTACAGGTTGCCGGCGCAGTCGATGGTCACGCCGTCCGAACCGTTGAGGGACGCGAAGTCGGAGCGGGTGCCGACGCTGCCGTCGGAGTTGACCGGCCACTTGTAGATCCGGCCCGTGCCGTTGCCGCCGACGTAGAGCGTCTTGCCGTCAGGGGAGAGCGCGACGCCGTTCGGCTCCCGGATGGTGTCGTCGATCAGCGAGACGACGTTGTTCTTGACCCGGAACACGCCGGTGCGGCCGGACATCTGGTCGGCCCGGTTGGCGCGCTGGAAGTCGGGGTCGGTGAAGTAGACGGTGCCGTCGGCGCCGACGGTGAGGTCGTTGGGCGAGTTGAAGGCGCGGCCCTGGTAGGAGTTGGCGACCACACCGCGCGTCCGGTCGGGCAGGTGGAAGGAGGAGACACTGCGCTGGTCGTGTGTCGCGGCCAGCAGGGTGCCGCCGTCCCGGGTGAGGGCCAGGCCGTTGCTGCCGGCGTTGGGAATGAAGGTCTCGAAGGTGTTCGGCTCGGTGAACCGCAGCACGTCCGAGGGCTGGACGCCTTCCGACCCGGTGCCGTCGCGCATGAGCGACAGCAGCAGGGTCTGGGAGGCGGAGTCCCAGACCGGGCCCTCCAGGAAGTTGAACCCGTCCCGGATCTTGGTGGCGGTCACCGACGACGACGGCAGCGGGTTGGGGTAGGCCGCGCCCGGCGTGCACGGTCCGACGCCGGGGCGCGGCGTGCCCGGCGTGGGGGTGACGCTCGGGCTCGGTGAGGCGCTCGGGCTCGGGCTTGGGCTCGGCGACGCGCTCGGGCTCGGGCTTGGGCTCGGCGACGCGCTCGGGCTCGGAGTGGGACTGGGGCTGGGGCTGGGACTGGGACTGGGGCTGGGGCTGAGGGGCACGGGTCCGCTGCACATGGCGCCGTTGAGCCAGAAGGTGGTGGGCACGGGGTTGGCGCCGGTGAGGCTCGCGGTGAAGCCCATGCCACTGGCCGTGGCATTGGTGGCGAGGGAGCCGTTGTAGGGCATGCTGGTGGCGGTCACGTGCGCGCCCGACTGCGTCCAGGTGGCGTTCCAGCCGGACGCGATCCTCTGCCCGGAGTCGGGGAAGTCGAACTCCAGCTTCCAGCCGCCGATCGGGTCGCCGAGGTTGGTGATGGCCACGTCACCCTGGAAGCCGCCGCCCCACTGGCTGACGATCTTGTAGGTCACCTTGCAACCGGCGGCGGCCGCGGCCGGCATCGTCACCATGGCGACTCCACCGGCGGCTACCAGCACGGTGGCCAGTCCTGTGGCCAGTCCTGTGGCCGCGACGGTGGCGAGACTTCGTCTCATCAGGAAGTCCTTTCGGGACACGACGACGGGCGGCTGCCGCCCGCGTCAGGGTGCCGGCCGAGGGCGGGAAGGCCACCGGCACGCCACGCCGCGCACCGCCGGCCGCACGTTCCGAAATTAGGTGACCACGTGGTCGGTCGCGATCGGTCGCCCGGTGCGGAGTTCACCGGATGAGACGCGGTGGGATCGCCGTCGTCGCGGTGACCGGTCGTGCGCCGCGCCGACGGCCGCCACAACCTGGGTGAACGCGACCGCCCGCCGACCCGGCGAGCCGATCGGCGGCCGAAAGGAACCAGGCCACGGCGCTGAAACGTTCAGTCCGCGCCGAGCGCGCCGGGGGAACACGAGCGGCCCGGCGCGCAGGTCGCGGCCCGATTCCTGCGGGTCATGCGGACGGCCCAAGTCAGTTCACGTACGCCCACAGGTCGTAGGTGGGGTTCGAGGGGTCGTTCTGCGGCTGATGCGTGCTGCACCACCAGGTGCCCCACTGGCCGTTCTGGTAGCCCGACTGTCCCCACGAGATGCACAGCGAGTAGGGCAGGCTGGAGTAGACGCGCTGGAGGGTCGAGGCGCTCGCGGGGGCGGCCGAGGCCACGGCCGGGACGACGACGGCCGTGGCGAGGATCAGCAGGGCTGCGAGTCGGTGACGCACGTGATCTCCTCTGGAGAAGGTCGTGATCAGACACTCGCATTGCACGTTGCGGAGGAACGCCTGGCAACCCTCCGCGCGCCGGCCGCCGGCATGCAGCGCCGATGCCGGACGCCGTGGCATGCGACGTGTAACTTTCACCCGGCGGAGCCCGCGGAGACGGGCCTGCCCGCCCCGAGCCCGGAACCGCGTCAGCGGGCCGTACGGTCGGCCGGGGTGGTGAGGCGGGCGACGGCGGCGACGACCTCGGAGGGGTTGGACAGGTCGGGCAGCACGATGTCGGCGCCCGCCTCCTGCAACTCGGCGGCCGTGGACCGGCCGGACACCACCGCGATCATGGCCGCGCCGCCGATCTTCGCCGCCTGGACGTCACGGGTGGAGTCGCCGATGAGCACGGTGTTGCCGGCGGTGAAGGCGACGCCGTACCGGGCCTTCGCCCGGCCCTGGGCCACCTGCAGCAGGGTGGCCTTCGGGTAGACCTCCTCGCCGTAACCGCCCACCTCGACGTCGATCCACTTGTCCAGCCCGAACGCCTTGAGCTTGTGCACGGCGTTGCTCTTGATGGTGCCGGTGAGCACCGACTGCACGACGCCGTCGAGGCGGGAGACGGCCTTGAGCGCGTCCTTGGCTCCCGGCAGCGCGCGGCCGTCCTTGGCCAGCCGCCCGCGCCGCTCCGCGAAGCTGACGGCCAGCGCGTCGATGAACCTGGGCAGGTGGTCGTCCTCGACGGCGATGCCGTTGACCGCCAGCGTCTCGAAGATGATCTCCGAATCGGGGCGGCCCAGCGCCGGTGCGAGTTTCACCAGCGGCCGCCCCGTCACCATCCGGAACGCGTCCGCGTAGGCGTCGCGGGTGACGATGGCGACGTCGACGAGCGTCAGGTCGATGTTCCAGAGAACGAGGCGGTTGATCGGGGCCTCCGTGGGGGTGCGGTGTGGATCGTGCCCAGCGTACGGCCCGCACACGGCGGGCGCCGCATCCACAGCGGCGCATCCACAGCGCTGCATCTATAGCGCTACCTCCACAGCGCTGCATCCACAGCGCTGCATCCACAGCGCTGCATCCACAGCGCTACATCTATAGCGCTACATCTATAGCGCTACCTCCACCGCGGCACGTCCAGGCCGACGCATCCGCGACCGCACGGGCGCCACGCAGGGCCAAGCCCCGCTGGCTGCTGGAGGAGGAGGAACGCCTGGGGAGTGGCTGAGATCAGACGAGGTCGAGGGCGTTGGCCAGCGAGTCGACCACGGGCACGCCGACGCCCTCCAGCTCCGACCGCCTGGTCATGCCGCCGGTGTAGAGGATCGCGCGGGCGCCGACGTGCTGGGCCGCGTGGGCGTCGTCCACGCTGTCACCGATGACGACGACCTTCGCCGAGTCGACACCGAGCGCGCGCAGGTGCTCGACCATGTGCTCGGCCTTGTGGCCGCCGGTCGCCGAGCGCGAGCCGTCGATCCGGGTGAAGTGGCCGTCGATGCCGAACTCGCCGGTCTTGCGGACCAGCCGCTCGTGGCCCCACATGGACAGCAGCGACTGCGTGCGGCCCGACTCCTCCCAGGCGCGCAGGCTCGACAGCGCCCCCTCGGCGAGGCTGCACGCATCCATCAGCCGGTGGTAGTGATCGTGGAAGCCCGCGTCGAGCAGTTCCCACTCACCCTCCCTCAGCGGCCGGCCGAGCATCCGCTCGTACGCCACCCAGATGGGGCGGGTGTACACCTCGCGGAAGCCCTCCGCGTCGTACGGCCCGAGGCCGTACGACTGGAAGAGCTCGTTGGTCGCGCCGACGACGGCGTCGATGTCGTGGAAGAGCGTCCCGTTCCAGTCCCAAACAATGTGTGTCATCTCGCCTCCCAGCTTAGACGCCGGGTGTGACATATCCATGAACGCCGTGGGTCAGGTGAGCAGATCCGGGATCTCCTGTGTGGCGTACCACAGCAGTTCGTGGTCCTCCACACCGTCGACGACGAACCGCGCGTCGTCGTCCCCGGTGTCGGCCGCCGGCAGCGCCGCGATCGCCGCCTCCACGTCCGGCACCGCGTCCGTGTCGTCCACGTGCACCGCGGCGACCAGCCGCAGCGGGACCGGCTCCAGCACCCGGACGCGGGCGCGTTCCTCCAGGTCGGCGCCGGCCTTCACGGTCTCGTCGGGCACCTCGGCCGCGATCACGATCCGCCGTGCGGCCACCTCGACGCCGTCCTTGCGGTCGGCGGCCAGCATGCGCAGGGAGGCCCGGGCGGCCTCGGTCAGCGCGACGTACTCCAGCTCCTCGGTGTCCCCCGAGACGTACCACTCGATCAGGGCGGGGGTGACCGCGAAGCCGGTCAGCGGGGCCGGGCCCAGCTCTCCCGCGGCGACGACGCGCGCCAGCGCGGGAATCGTGGACGGCAGATACACGCGCATGCGTTCCTCGACTCGGTTCTATGGTTCGGGCTACAGGCGGGCGGTGCCGGTTTCGCGGAGAGGCAGGCCGAACAGGCGCTCCAGCTCGGCGATGGTCGCTGCGGGCTCGTCGTGGTGGACGCCGACCAGGCCGATCGCGCGGGCGGCCAGGATGTTCGCCTCGATGTCGTCGACGAACACGCACTGCCCCGGCTCCAGCCCCAGCAGGCCGAGCGCGTGGTGGAAGATCCGCTCCTCGGGCTTGCGCATGCCGACCTCGCCCGAGATGACGACCGCGTCGAAGATGGCCTCCCAGCCCTCACGCGCGTAGTGGTCGCCCCAGGAGTTGGACACCAGACAGGTGCTGTGACCGGCCGCGCGGGCCAGGCGCAGCATGTCGTTCATCTCCTCGACCGGCCGGAAACCGGCGAACATCCGGGCCAGCAGGCCGTCGGCCTCCGGCGGTCCGCCGTCGAGGGTCACCAGCCGGGCCGCCAGGGCGCGCTCGAACTCGAGGACGGGGATCTCGCCCCGCTCCAGCGCGTGGATCGGGTTCTCCGCGCCGGGCTCGGCGCCCGCCCGGTACGCCTGGGCGACCAGGGCGCGCATCACCTCCCGGTAATGCCGGGGGTCGATCCGGTCCGCCTCGATCCACTCCGCGACGGACTCGGCCAGGCTCGTGGTCAGAACCCCGCCCCAGTCGATCAGCACACCCTTGAGCACCGCGCCTCCCAGCCGACGTGCCTCAAATACTAGGTCGTGCGGTCCGCCCGCCTGGTCATCCGGCGGCGGCGAAGACGCGATGGGCGATTTCGAGGTGCGCGGCGGATCTCAGCGCGCCGGGATCGGTGCGGATCGGCCCGAAGACGCCGCGCCTGTCCTTCAGCCGCAGGATCCGCAGCACCGACTCGTCGATCCTGCGCTCGGAGATCCGTCCCGACTTCACCGCGTCGAGGACCGCGTCGTGCGCCTTGGGCAGGTTCGGCGGCATGAGGAGGATGTCGGCCCCGGCGAGGACGGCCCGTACGGCGACCTCGGCGTCGCCGTACTTCTTCCGCACCCCGGCCATGTCGAGCGCGTCGGTGCTGATCACACCGTCGAAGCCGAGCTCCTCGCGAAGCAGGCCGGTGAGGATGCGGGGGGACAGCGTCGCGGGTTCGCCCGACGGGTCCAGCTTCGGCATCACCACGTGCGCCGACATGATCGCGTCCACGCCGTGCTCGATCGCCGCGCGGAACGGCGGCGCGTCCAGCTTCCGCCACTGCGTCTTCGAGTGCGTGATGACCGGCAGGCCCGAGTGGCTGTCGACCGAGGTGTCCCCGTGGCCGGGGAAGTGCTTGGCGACCGAGGCCACGCCCGCCGCGTGGAAGCCGTCGACGGCGGCCCCGACCATCGCGGCCACCTTCGTCGGGTCGGAGCCGTACGCGCGGGGGCCGATGACGGGGTTGCGGGGGTTGATGTTGACGTCGGCGACCGGCGCGAAGTCGAGCGAGATGCCGAGATCGCGCAGTTCCGCACCGGTCACCTTGGCGACGTCGCGCGCATTCGCCGTCTTGCCGGTCGCCCCGATCTGCGACGCGCCGGGAAGCTTGGTGACGAGCGGCTTGAGCCGGGAGACCAGGCCGTTCTCCTGGTCCACGCCGATCATCAGCGGCGCCTCGCCCGACCCGGCCGCCGCCTCGCGCAGGCCGGTGGTGAGCGCGGCGACCTGGCCCGCGGAGGAGACGTTGCCCGCCCAGTCGAACAGGATCACCCCGCCGGGACGGAACTTCTGCACCACCTCCGCCGGCGTCGCCACGCCGTACCGCGCCTCGTTCTCCTTGCTCGCCGCCCCGGCCTTCGGGCCCCAGACCACGATGGTGAACAGCTGCGCGACCTTGTCCCGCAGGCTCATCGCCGCGAGCGTCCGTTCGGCCCGGCCGCCGGAGGGCCGGGCCTCGGGCGACGCCGACGGGGACTCGGCCCCGGACGGCGACGGTGCCGCCGACGGTTCCGACGACGACGGCGCGGCCGACGACACAGAGGTCTGTGACACGGCCGCGGGGGACACGGACGAGCACCCGGTCGCGAGAAGGGCGAGCATGACGACACCGTGTCTGATTCGTGGCACGTTCTTTACCGTATCCGTGCCCCGGCAGCGACCGGGCCAGGAACCGGCATGCCGAGGAGTCAGAGCGCGAGCGCGTCCAGGCCCGGCAGCCGCACGCGGGCGGCCGCCTTGGCCTCCGGCGCCGAGGTGGCCGAGCGCGCCGCCGCGGCGGCGTCACGGCACTGCGCGAGCGTGTGCCGCGACAGGGCCGCGCGCACCCAGGGCAGCGCGGGGGCGCCCATGGACAGCGAGGTGATCCCCATGCCTACGAGCACGCAGGCGAGCACCGGATCGGCCGCGGCCTCGCCGCAGACCCCGCAGCCCTTGCCCGCCGCGGTGGCCGCCGAGGCCGCCATCGCGATCAGGTCGAGCACCGCCGGATGCCACGGATCCTGCAGCCCTGCGACGGCGCTGACCTGGCGGTCGGCCGCGAGCGCGTACTGCGTGAGGTCGTTGGTCCCGATCGAGAAGAAGTCGACGGCCCGGATGAGGTCCGCCGCCCGCAGCGCCGCCGACGGCACCTCGATCATGATGCCCGCGCCGTCGAGCCCCGCCGTACGGCAGGCCTCGCCGAACCACTCGGCCTCCTCCACGGTGGCCACCATGGGCGCCATGACCTGGACCTTGGCCGAGACGCCCGCCGCGGCCCCGGCCAGCGCGCCCAGCTGGGCGGTCATGATCTCCGGATACCGGCGGAACATGCGCAGGCCGCGCTCGCCGAGCGCCGGGTTCGGCTCCTCCTCCGGAGGCGGCAGGAACGCCAGCGGCTTGTCGGCGCCGGAGTCGAGCGTGCGCACCACCACCCGGCCCTCCGGGAACGCCTCGAACACCGCCCGGTAGGCCTCCTCCTGCTCGCTCACCGACGGCGCGCTCTCGCGGTCGAGGAAGAGGAACTCGGTGCGGTAGAGGCCGACGCCCTCGGCGCCGTTGGCCAGCGCGCTCTCCAGGTCGCGGGGGCCGCCGATGTTGGCGAGCAGGGGCACGGGGTGGCCGTCGGCGGTCGCGCCGGGGCCGGTGGCCGCCGAGAGCGCGGCGCGCCGCGCCTCGTCGGCGGCGCGGGCCTCGGCCACGCGGGCCGGGCCGGGCGCGAGCAGCACCTGTCCCGAGGCGCCGTCGACCAGCACGGGGGTGCCGGGGGCGATCGCGGTCGCGCCGGCGCAACCAACGACGGCGGGCACGCCCATCGAGCGGGCGAGGATCGCCGTGTGGCTGGTCGGCCCGCCCTGCTCGGTGACGAACGCGGCGACCACGTCCTTCGACAGCAGCGCGGTGTCGGCCGGGGCGAGGTCCTTGGCGACGAGCACGAACGGCTCGCCGGCGCCGGTCGGCACGCCGGGCATGGGCAGGCCGGTGAGCACGGCGATCACCCGGTCGCGGATGTCGTCGAGGTCGGCCACGCGCTCGGCCAGATAGCCGCCGGCCGCCGCGAGCAGGTCCCGATACTTGCCGAACGCGTCGAAGACGGCGCGCGGGGCGGCCACGCCGCGGTCGACGAGCTCGCCGACCTCCACGGCCAGGCTCGGATCGCGCGCCATCAGCGCCTGCGCGCCGAGCACCTCCTGGGCCTCGCCGCCCGCCCTGGCGCCGCGCGCCTCCAGGTCGGCGGCCACCTCCTCGACCGCCCGTTCTGCGCGGGCGCGCTCGGCGGCGGCGTCGCCGTCGTGGCGCGCGTCCTTGTCTGGCTCGGGGATCTCTCCCACGAGCAGATGCGCCGGGCCGTACCCGGCGCCGGGGCTGACCCCCGTGCCTGCCAGCGACCCCGTGCCTGTCAGCGACCGCGCGCCGTCGTCGTCCCCCGCCGTCGTCCCCGTCCTCCGCCGCCCGTCCATCGTCGTCAGGAGGCCGAGGCGATCTGGGCGAGCTCGTCGAGCAGCTCCTCGGCTCCCTCGCCCTCCGCGCTGATGACGATCGACTCCCCCTGCCGTACGTCGAGCGCCAGAACCGACAGGATGCTCTTCGCGCTCACCGGCGCGCCGCCCGCCTTCGCGATGGTGACGTCGAAGGGCACCTTCGCCGCGGTCTGCACGAACGTCGCCGCCGGCCGGGCGTGCAGACCGACCTCGGACGTGACGCTGACTGTGCGTTCGGCCACGTTTCCTCCTCCTGTGGCGGTGGTCTAGACCGCCGGTAGTTCCGTCAAGGGCCAGTCAATACCCGACATATCGGGGATTACCAGATCCGCGTGCGACAGTTCATCCGGATGATGGGTGGTGGCCACCGCAACGCAGGTCATACCCGCCGCCCGGGCCGCCGCGATCCCGGCGAGCGAGTCCTCGAACACCACGCACTTCGCCGGGTCCACCTGGAGCAGGTCGGCCGCCAGGAGGTATCCGGACGGGTCGGGCTTACCCACGCTCACGTCCTCGGCGGAGACGATGGTCCGTACCACCTCCACGACGCCGATGTCGGTGAGCCGTTCCACCGCCCACCATCGCTGGGCCGAGGTGACCAGGGCCAGCGGAGCCCCCTGCTCCGCGACCCGGGACACCAGCGCGGCCGCCCCCGGGACCGGCACGATGTCGGGCAGGTCCGGATGGTCGTAGTAGGAGCGGATCTCCTCCAGCACGACCTCCGGATCCGTACCGGGCAGCACCTCGGGAACGACGTCCACCCCGCGGCGGCCCATGACCCGCCGCAGCAGCGTCTCGTCGTAGACGATCCCGTGGTTGTCCAGGAGCATCCGCCACAGAGCCAGGCTGCGGATCTCCGTGTTGATCAAAGTACCGTCGAGGTCGAAGAGCGCGGCCTCCATCACCGGCGCATCACGACCACTCGAACAGCGCGTCGCCCGCGTCGACGCCGCCCTCGGCGACCTTCCCCACCGCGTCCGCCGGCGCGTCGAGCGCCACCACCGGACAGACCGGCGAGCGGCCGCCGGCCTCGATGGCGGCGGGGTTCCAGGCCACGACGGGCTGTCCCGCGCCGACGCGGTCCCCCTCGGCCGCGAGCAGGCGGAAGCCCTCGCCCTTGAGCTGCACGGTGTCGATGCCGAGATGCACCAGCACGCCCCTGCCGTCGTCCCCCACAACGACGTACGCGTGGGGGTGCAGCTTCACGATGGTGCCGCTGATCGGGGCCACGGCCTCGACGGGCCCGCGTACGGGGTCGATCGCGGTCCCCGGACCGACCATCGCCTGGGAGAACACCGGATCCGGCACGGCGGCCAGGCCGATGGCCGCCCCCGCGACCGGGGCGAGAACAGTCGTCAATGAAGCGCCCTTCCCTGGGACCGGGCAGGCGTCACCGATAGGTCCGCCGAACAGCGGCGGACCTGCCGTGACCTCCCGAGTCAGCCGATGATGTCCTCGATGTCGCTGGCGATGGTGTCGGCCTCGGGGCCCACCACGACCTGGACGACGTTGCCCGCCGCCATCACTCCGTGGGCGCCGGCCGCCTTGAGCGCGGCCTGGTCCACCTTGGAGGCGTCGTGCACCTCGGTGCGCAGCCGGGTGATGCACGGCTCCACCTCGATGATGTTGTCGGCGCCACCGAGCCCGGCGATGATCGCCTCGGCGTCTGCAGCCATGGGGGATCCTCCTGTTGTTCAGTCGGTCTGGGTGACCTTTTTCAGACCGCGGGGGGAATCGGGGTCGATTCCGAGCCTGCGCGCGAGCGCTTCGGTGAGCAACTGCCCGGGGACGATGAGTCCCAACGGAGCCACCCACTCGGGCAGGTCCGGACCGTTCAGTGCGGCGGTCGAGGCGCCGGCGAGCCGTTCGCCGCCCCCGACGCCGAAGGCGGCGGCGCCCGCGCCGGTGACCCTCTCGGCCAGCGCGACCGTGCCCGCCAGTGTCGGGCCCTGCCCCGCCGCCACCAGGATCGCCGGGGTCTCGGCGTCCACGACCGCGATCGGTCCGTGCAGCAGATCGGCGTACGACAGGCCCATGGCGTGCAGGTAGCACGCCTCCTTGAGCTTGAGCGCCAGCTCCAGCGCGGTCGAGAACGCCAGGCCGCGGCCGGAGACGACCACGCCGGGCTTGTCGGCCAGGCCCTCGACCACGGCGTCCAGGTCGCCGGGGTCGGAGACCAGCTTCTCCACCGCGTCCGGCACCCTGCGCAGGTCGTCGGGGTTCACGTCGGCGCCGAGGCCGATCGCGAGCACGGCCAGCGCCGCGAGCTGGGTCGTGTAGGTCTTCGTGGCCGGGACGGCCTTCTCCTCGCCGGCGAGCGTGCACAGCGCGAGGTCGGCGGCCTGGGCCAGCGGCGACTCCTCGCCGCCGTTGGTGATCGCGACGGTCTTCGCGCCGCAGTCCTTCGCCCACTGGAGGGTCTCGACGATCTCCTCCGTACGGCCGGACTGGGACAGGCCCACGGCCAGCACCCCGTCGAGGTCGAGCCTGCGGCGGTAGGTGGTGGCCACGGAAGGCGCGCCCATCGCGGCCATCCGGCCCGCCCGCGACTCGATCAGGTAGCGGCCGTAGACCGCCGCGTTGTCCGAGGTGCCGCGGGCGACGAACAGCAGGTGGCGGGTGCCGCGCGCGACCGCCTCGACATCGCCGGTCCTCGGGAGAAGGGCGTCCAGCGTCGCCCGGATCGCCGCGGGCTGCTCGGCGATCTCACCGCGCATTCTGGTCGTCATCGATGATCATCCCTTGCTTGGCGAGATTTGTCCGTTATCGATCCGTCGC
This sequence comes from Microbispora sp. NPDC049633, assembly GCF_040675265.1. Lineage (NCBI taxonomy): Bacteria > Bacillati > Actinomycetota > Actinomycetes > Streptosporangiales > Streptosporangiaceae > Microbispora > Microbispora sp. NPDC049633. The sequence continues at coordinate 25,398 of NZ_JBFAOO010000004.1, read as the reverse complement.
CGGCCCATACATTGACACACATTTCCCGGCTGTGGTCTAGTCCGGACTAGACCAGTAAGAACCTTAACTTATTCGGACGATCCAGAGCGAGAGGGGAGGGATCAGTGGCCCAGATCGATCCGGACAGCCCGGTGCCCAAGTATTTCCAGCTGCGGGAGATCCTGCTCGACCTCATCGAGAGCAACGAGCTGCCGATCGGCGCGGCGATCCCCTCCGAGCGTGACCTGAGCCAGCGTTACGACCTGTCCCGTATGACGGTACGGCAGGCCGTCGACCACCTGGTGTCCGAGGGCCGGTTGCACCGGGTCCCCGGCAAGGGCACGTTCGTGGCCCGGCCGAAAATCGAGCTGGCACTCCAACTCACCTCCTTCACCGACGACATGCGGGCGCGCGGCATGGAGCCGGGCTCCCGTGACCTGGACCGGCGGGTGGTCCGGGCCAGTGCCCACCTCGCACGGCAGCTCGGCATCCAGCCGGGAGACGCCGTCCACTTCATCGAGCGGCTGCGCACGGCGGACGGGGAACCGCTGAGCATCGAGCGCGCCCACATCCCGGTCGCGCTCGCGCCCGATCTCGACACCTACGACCTGACCGGTCGATCCCTGTACGCCCTGCTCGAGTCGCGCTACGGACTCGTCATGGACGCCGGGGAGCTGACCATCGACGGCGGCGTCGCCGATCCGAGCGACGCCGACCTGCTCAAACTGCCCCGGGGCGGGGCCGTGCTGCTGCTGCAGCGCCGGTCCTTCGCCGGCGGGGTCTGCGCCGAACTCGGCGTCTCCACCTACCGCGCCGACCGCTACCAGCTCCGGACGCTCCTCGGAGCCCCGGCCAGACGCCTCTAGTAGTCCCCCCACCCTGGAGGAACACCCGATGAGTTCCACCTCCGCCGACGCGGGCCTGCCGGCCGCGCCCTCGAACCAGAACGCGGTGATGACCGCGCTGTCCCGTATCGGCCGTTCCCTGATGCTCCCGATCGCGGCGCTGCCCGCCGCGGCTCTCCTTCTCCGGATCGGCCAGGACGACCTCCTCGGCCGTACGGACAACGCGACGCTCGACAAGATCGCACAGGTCGTCGGCGGCGCGGGCGGCGCCCTGTTCGACGCGCTGCCGCTGCTGTTCGCGATCGGCGTGGCGGTCGGCTTCGCGCGGCGGGCCGACGGCTCGACCGCCCTGGCGGCCGTGGTCGGCTATCTCGTCTGGGACCGGGTCACCCACCTGATGTTCTTCGACGCCTCCGCGGACGCGGCGGTGCACAAGAAGGTGGCGCAGACCATCGTGGGGGCGGACGGCAAGCCGGCCGAAGCGCTCAACCTCGCGTCGGCCAACCCGACCGGAGTGCTCGGCGGCATCCTCATGGGCCTCGTCGCGGCCATCCTCTGGCAGCGGTACTACCGGACCAAGCTGCCCGCCTACCTGGCGTTCTTCGGCGGCCGCCGCTTCGTGCCGATCCTCACCGCGCTGGCCGGACTGATCCTCGGCGTCGTCTTCGGCCTGATCTGGCCGCCGATCGGGCAGGGCCTGACCAACTTCGGCGACTGGCTCGCCACTCACTCGACGCTCGGTGCGGGCATCTACGGGATCGTGAACAGGGGCCTCATCCCCTTCGGCCTGCACCATTTCGTCAACTCGATCGTCTGGTTCACCGTGCCGGAGTGCACCGTCGGCGCGACCCAGGCCGCGGGCGACCTGAACTGCTACTTCGCCGGTCAGGACGGCGCCGGCGCGTTCATGGCGGGCTTCTTCCCCGTCATGATGTTCGGCCTGCCGGCCGCCGCGATCGCCATGTGGCGGGCCGCCCCGCCGAACCGCCGCGCCGCCATCGGCAGCATCATGATCTCCACGGCCCTGATCTCGTTCGTCACCGGCATCACCGAGCCGATCGAGTTCGCGTTCATCTTCGTGGCTCCGATCCTGTTCGCGGTGCACGCGCTGCTCACCGGCGTCTCGATGGCCCTGGTCGCGGCCCTCGACGGGCGGCTCGGCTTCGGGTTCTCCGCCGGCGCGATCGACGCCGCCCTGAACGCGACGAAGGACAACACGCACAACTTCTGGCTGATCATGCTGATCGGCGTCGTCTACTTCGTCCTCTACTACGTGGTCTTCAGCTTCCTCATCAAGAAGCTGAACATCATGACGCCCGGCCGCGAACCGGAGCCCGACGTGGACTCCGGGGAGAGCGCCGACACGGCGCGCGCTCGCGCCTGACGCGTCACGTCCCCTCTCAGGGAGCAGGGGCGCCCGGTGATCCCGGGCGCCCCTGTTGTGTTTCCCGCAGTTGCGGATGCCGCTAATCATCGATCAGACCCTGCGCGAATCCGAGGGGATCACGCCAACCCGAGGGGATTTCCCGGACGAACGGCGGCACAAAGGCCCGCCACTCGGCAAAGTTGGCGTGCCCTGTATCAGGAGGGATGACCGCAATCTCTATTAGGCGTCAGGTTCACGGCGCACGAGAGCGGAGTCCCGATGCCCAAGCCCGTCCCCCTGCCACGGCTCGCGTCCGTCCCCCCGGCCGACCCTCCGTATGACGAGCGCGACGACGGCGGCCACATCACGCGCCCCGGCACGTACGGCGCGCTCGCCCTGGCCCCGGTCCCGCGCCGTACGGGCACGCCCACGGACGAGCGCCGCCTGCGGGGGCTCGGCCAGGCGCTCGCGGAAGTCCTGGCAGGCCGCAGGCCCCCGGAGACCGTCGCCGGGCGGCTCACCGAGCGGGCCTACCGCGAACTGGTCCGGGCCGGCAAGATGATCGACGCCGAGCGGCCGCCGCTGACGGGCCTTCCCCATGTGCAGCGCCCCCGCGACGGCGCGATCGAGATGTGCCTGCTCGTCCACTGCGGGCCGCGCAGTCACGTGCTCGCCGTACGGCTGGAGCGGCAGGGCGTGCAGTGGCTGGTCACCGAGTTCGAGACCGCGTGACCGGCGCCCCATGACGCGAAGGACCCCGCCGGGCAGGCCCGGCGGGGTCCGTTCTCAGGTCAGGTCACGCCTGCTGGTTGCGCGGGTCGCCGTGGCAGCGCTTGTACTTCTTGCCCGAGCCGCAGGGGCAGGGCGCGTTGCGCTCGGTGTCGCCGTAGGCGGCGCGCTGCTCGGGCGTCGACCGCACCCGGCTGACCTCCACGTCGCCGCTCTCGCCCGGCGCGCTGTAGACCATCTCCGTCGGCCGCGACGGCTGCCGCAGCGCCCGGGCGATGATCGAGCCGGTCTCGGAGAGCGCCGTGTCGTCCTCGGCGTTCTCCTCGACGATCGGGTTGGCCTGCACCTCGACCTCGAGGTTGAACAGGTAGCCGACCGACTCCTCCTTGATGCCGTCGAGCATCGCGGAGAACATCTCGTAGCCCTCGCGCTGGTACTCGATCAGCGGGTCCTTCTGGGCATAGGCGCGCATGCCGATGCCCTCCTGGAGGTAGTCCATCTCGTAGAGGTGCTCGCGCCACTTGCGGTCGAGCACGGAGAGGATGACCCGGCGCTCCAGCTCGCGCGTCGCCTCGGAGCCGAGCTGCTCCTCGCGGCGGTCGTAGGCCGCGAGCGCGTCCTCCTTGACCTTCTCGGCGATGAGCTCCGCCGTCAGCTCCTCCCGGTCGCCGCCGATCCGCTCGATGAGCTCGTCGACGGTGAAGGAGATCGGGTAGAGCTGGCCGAACGCCTTCCACAGCTTCTCGAGGTCCCACTCCTCGGCGAAGCCCTCCGCGGTGGCGCCCTTGACGTAGTCGTCGATGACGTCGGTGACGAAGCTGCGGACCTGCTCGTGCAGGTCGGCGCCCTCCAGCACCCGCCGCCGCTCGGCGTAGATGACCGTGCGCTGCCGGTTCATCACCTCGTCGTACTTCAGGACGTTCTTGCGGATCTCGAAGTTCTGCTGCTCGACCTGGTGCTGCGCGGAGGCGATGGCCTTGGACACCATGCCCGACTCGATCGGCACGTCGTCCGGAATGTTGAGGCGCGTCATGATCATCTCGACCCGGGCCGAGTTGAACAGCCGCATGAGGTCGTCCTCGAGCGAGAGGTAGAAGCGCGACTCGCCGGGGTCGCCCTGACGGCCGGAACGACCGCGGAGCTGGTTGTCGATGCGCCGCGACTCGTGCCGCTCGGTGCCCAGCACGTAGAGGCCGCCGGCCTCGGTGACCTCCTCGTGCTCGGCCTTGACGGCCGCCTTCGCCTTCTCCAGCGCCTCGGGCCAGGCCTTCTCGTACTCCTCCGGAGTCTCGGAGGGCGACAGGCCGCGCTGCTGAAGCTCCAGGTCGGCGCGGAACTCGGGGTTGCCGCCGAGCATGATGTCGGTGCCTCGACCGGCCATGTTGGTCGCCACGGTGACCGCGCCCTTACGGCCCGCCTCGGCGACGATCGCGGCCTCACGGGCGTGGTTCTTCGCGTTCAGCACCTCATGGGGCACGCCCTGGCGCTTGAGCATCCGCGACAGCTTCTCGGACTTCTCGACGCTGGTGGTGCCGACGAGGACCGGCTGGCCCTTCTCGTAGCGCGCCTTGATGTCCTCGACACACGCCTGGAACTTGGCGTCCTCGCTCTTGTAGACGACGTCGGGCTGGTCCTTGCGGATCATCGGCCGGTTCGTCGGGATCGGGACGACGCCCAGCTTGTAGGTCTGGTGGAACTCGTTCGCCTCGGTGGTGGCCGTACCGGTCATGCCGGCGAGCTTCTCGTAGAGGCGGAAGTAGTTCTGGAGGGTGATCGTGGCGAGAGTCTGGTTCTCGTCCTTGATCTTCACGCTTTCCTTGGCCTCGATGGCCTGGTGCATGCCCTCGTTGTAGCGGCGGCCGTGCAGGACGCGGCCGGTGAACTCGTCGACGATCAGGACCTCGCCGTCGACGACGATGTAGTCCTTGTCCTTCTTGAACAGTTCCTTGGCCTTGAGCGCGTTGTTGAGGAACTGCACGAGGTGGGTGTGCTCGGGCTTGTAGAGGTTGTCGATGCCGAGCAAGTCCTCGACCTTCTCCACGCCCGCCTCGAGGATGCCGACGGTGCGCTTCTTCTCGTCGACGACGTAGTCGCCGGTGCTCTCCTCGCCGTCCTTGCCCTCGGTGCCGCGCCGCAGCCTCGGCACGATCTTGGCGAACTCCTGGTACCACTTGCCCGACTGCTCGCCCGGGCCGGAGATGATGAGCGGAGTCCTGGCCTCGTCGATCAGGATCGAGTCGACCTCGTCCACGATGGCGAAGTTGTGGCCGCGCTGGACGCACTCCTCCTTCGACCACGCCATGTTGTCGCGGAGGTAGTCGAAGCCGAACTCGTTGTTCGTGCCGTACGTGATGTCGGCGTTGTACTGCTTGCGGCGCTCCTCCGGCGACATGTTCGCCAGGATGACGCCGACCTCCAGGCCGAGGAAGCGGTGGACGCGGCCCATGGTCTCGGCGTCGCGCTTGGCCAGGTAGTCGTTGACCGTGACGACGTGGACGCCCTTGCCGGAAATGGCGTTCAGGTACGCGGGAAGCGTACAGGTGAGCGTCTTGCCCTCACCGGTGCGCATCTCGGAGATGTTGCCCATGTGCAGGTTGGCGCCACCCATGAGCTGCACGTCGAAGTGGCGCTGCCCGAGGACTCGTCGAGCGGCCTCGCGGACGGTCGCGAACGCCTCCGGCAGCAGGTCGTCGAGAGACTCGCCCTCGGCGTGGCGCTGCTTGTACTCGTCGGTCAGTGCGCGGAGCTCGGCGTCGGACAGGCTCGTGAAGTCCTCTTCGATGGAGTTGACCTGCTCGGCGATGCGCTTGAGCTTCCGCAGAGTCTTGCCTTCGCCGGCGCGAAGGATCTTGTCGAGAATGGCTGGCACTTTTAGTAAAGCTCCTCGCAGGTCTACCCCGGCCGATCACCGGGGTGTGAGGACGAGACATACTTCCCCGCTAGCCATCGTAGGCGGTTCCAGTACCAGACACACCCACCTGCAATCGACGGAGCGCCGCGGCACAATCGCATAACTCATAGGGGGAAAACCGCGCCCAAGGATCCCCCGATGTTCCGACCACCTCTGCCATCAGGTAGAAAACGGGGTATGGCACAGAGCGGACACCAGGGCAGCCACGCGGGTAGCGCCAAATCTTGGCTCGCCGTCTCCATCATCCTCATCGGCTTCACTGTCGGGGGCGTGGCGCTGACCCTCGGCCCGAACTGGCTCTTCGTCTGGATCGGCGTGGGCATCTGCGCCGTCGGCGGGCTCCTCGCGCTCGCGTTCGACATCTTCTCGGACGTGATCGTGGACGCCCCCAGGGAGATTCCGGTCCAGGAGCACCACTCGCCGTTCGAGCACCGGTCCATCACCTCCTGAGGCCGTCCCGGATCCGGATCCGAACCACCGTAAGCGTTTTGTCGGTCACGGCGTCTAGCATCTGTGGCTGTGACCGACTTGACCGCCGATCTCACCGCTGACGAGGCCCGCAGGATCATCCTCCGGGCCCAGGGCTTCCTCGGCGCCGCGGCGCGCGGCGGCGGTGTCTCCGCCATGCTGCGGCGCGTCGGCGCCGTCCAGCTCGACACCATCTCCGTCCTCGCCCGCTCCCACGAGCTCGTCGCGTACGCGCGCCTGGGGGCGGTCGGGCGCCCCGCCGTCGAGCGGGCCTACTGGGACGACCCCGCCCGGGCCTTCGAGTACTGGTGCCACGCCGCCTGCATCCTGCCCGTCGAGCAGTGGCCGCTGTACGCCTTCCGCCGCCGGGCCTACCGGGAGCGGCGGTTCCGCTGGCACGAGGTGCCGCCCGTCGTCGACAAGGTCCTGGAGCAGGTGCGCACGGACGGCCCGCTGACGACGGCCGACATCGGCGGCGCCAAGAACGGGGGCCCGTGGTGGGACTGGTCGGACACCAAGATCGCGATTGAGTTCCTGCTCGACATCGGTGAGGTCGTCTGCACCCGCCGCGTCGGCTGGCGGCGCGTCTATGAGCTGGCCGAGCGCGCGGTCCCCGCGGACCTGCTCGCACAGGACCTGTCCGACGAGGAGTGCGTGGCCCGGCTGACCGCGATCGCCGGGCGGTCGCTCGGCGTGGCGACCAGGGCGGACCTGGTCGACTTCACCCGCGTCAAGGGCGGGCACGCCGCCATGCTCGACGAGGCGCTGCTGAGCGGCGCGGCCGGCCTCGTGCCCGTACGCGTGTCGGGCTGGCCCGCACGGCGCGGCGCGGACGCGGGCGGGCCGAACGCCTGGGCCGATCCCGCGGCGCTGGAGAGTGAGCCGCGCGGGCGGCACCGCACCACGCCGCTGTCGCCGTTCGACTCGCTCATCTGGGAGCGGGCGCGGGCGGAGCGGGTGTTCGACCTCAACCACCGCCTGGAGGCGTACGTCCCGAAGGACAAGCGGGTGCACGGCTACTTCGCGATGCCGGTGCTCGCGGGCGGGCGGATCATCGGCCGGGTCGACCCGGCCCGCGATGGCGCCACGCTGGTCGCCCGGCAGGTCGGCTTCGAGCCGGGCGGCGGCCGCACGAGGGCCGCGGAGGCGATGAGCGACGCCCTGTGGGAGGCCGCGAGCTGGGTCGGCTGCACCGACGTGCGGGTGGAGCGGGTCACCGCCCCGGACCTGGAGGCCCCGTTGCGCGCCGCCGTGGCCCGTGGTCCCGAGGGGGCGCCGCCGGCCAAGCCGTCGCCAAGTGCCCCCTGAGGACCTGTTCCGACAGTGGGCGCATAACGACAGACGACGCGGTCACCCCGCTCAGGTGATCTCCAGCAGCCGCTCGCGCACGGCGTAGACCACGGCTTCCATGCGCGAGTGGAGCTGGAGCTTCTCCAGGATGTTGCGGACGTGGTTCTTCACCGTGTTCTCGGAGATGAACAGGTCCTTGGCGATCTCGCGGTTGTTCATGCCCTTCGCCACGAGGCGCAGGACCTCCATCTCCCGGTCGGTCAGGCGGGGAACCGGGAGCTGGGGCGGCCGCTCGGCCTCCTTGCGGCTCATGTTCGCGAACTCGCTGATCAACTTGGCCGCCATGGCGGGGTTGATGAGCGACTGACCCTCGTGGACGCCGCGCACGGCGTCGGGCACCTCGTCGATCTGGACGTCCTTGAGCAGGTATCCGGTGGCACCCGCCTTGATCGCCTCGAAGAGGTCCTCCTCCTCGTCGCTGACCGTCAGCATGATGATCCGGGTGCTCGGCACCGACTCCTTGATCTTCCGGGTCGCCCCGATGCCGTCCAGCCTCGGCATGCGGACGTCCATCAGGACCACGTCAGGCATCAACCGGTCCGCGAGCTCGACGGCCTCCTGGCCGTCGTTCGCCTCGCCTACCACCTCGATGTCCGCCTCCGCGGCCAGCGCGAGCTCCAGACTGCGGCGGATCAGCGCGTGATCGTCCACGATCAGCACACGGATCGGCTCGCTTCGACCGGCTGCTCGGGCCGCCTCGTCGGGTCGGGTCACGGAACCTCCTTGCGGGGGCCAAGGACGCTGGATCGCCATCATTACACGGGTGCCAGGGTGGTTAGGGATCTTGTCGCGCCCGTCCGTCCCTCTCCGCCCGGTTTCTGCCCGGATGTGCGGAGCCCCGGCCCAGATGTCCGGGCCGGGGCGCCTCGCGGAAGCTAGCTCTCGACGAGCCTGAGGACTCCGTAGTCATAGCCACGCCGGCGGTAGACGACGCTCGGCTGGCCCCCTTCCTTGTCCCGGAAGAGATAGAAGTCGTGACCCACCAGCTCCATCTCCAGGAGCGCCTGGTCGATCGTCATGGGGTCGGCCTTGTGGAACTTCTCGCGTACGATCAGCGGTCCTTCGCCGTCCATCTCGATGGGCACGATGGGCTCGGACGTCGCGCCCCGCTCCGCGGCGATCTCCGCCGGGATCTCCGCGACCGGCGTCGGCTCCGGTTCCTCCCGGAGGGTCTGGATCTCCCCCTGGACGTCCGCCACCGCGGTGTACGAGGCGACCGAGCGAGGATAGTTCTTCCCATGGTGGATCTTGCGGCGGTCGGCGAGGCGCCTCAGCCGCTCCTCCAGCTTGCCGATGGCGATGTCCAGCGCCGAGAACCGGTCGTCCGCACAGGCCTCGGCGCGAATGGCGGGGCCCCGCGAGTGGATCGTCAACTCCACCCGTTCACGTTGCCCGCTCTGCCGGTGATTGGGCTCTTTCGAGACCTCAACGTCGATCTGGATGAGCTTGTTGTTGAGCTTCTGGATCCTGGCCAGCTTGGACGTCACTTGATCGCGGAACCGGTCACCTACAGTGGTGTGCCGTCCCTTGACGATGATTTCCACGCAAAGCCCCCCTTCGCACATCGACGGTGGTGCACGCGCTCCTTGGACACCCGTCCGGCCGACCTGGTCTTCGTCCCCACATCCGCCTGCTGAGAGATTCGCAGCTCACTCGCCACTACTACCCTTCTCCTCTGACGGGGGACATCTGGACCCCCGGGAGGGCAGGACTTACCTCTAAGCCGCACCGTGATCGGTCGACCAAGAGTCGCCTTACGTGGGCCGTTTCGCCTGCGGCTGGCATCGGCTAGCCAGGCCGGACTCCGCGATGGAGTCGGCCCGGCGCAACCACGGACCCGAACGGGTGCCATGTCTGAACGCTAGTCGCTACCGCCTCGAATGTCAGCCAGGAGATCGGCTAAACGATCACTTTGCGTGATCCCGGTTGCCGTCTCGCCGATGGAAAATTCGCGGTCATGTTCTGGGAATCCCCGCCAGCGCGGCATTCACACCTGCGCTGAGCAGGTAAGTCACCGCAAATCCGGCATAGAGCAGCACCGCCGCGGGACACCCTCGGCTTGCATCAGTCTTTACTGTCGGTGATATTCACCAATCCGGCGTCTCCGGCGTGTCGCGGCGATCGTCACCGCCACGGCCGGCTCCGTGCCCGTGGCGCGCAGCGCCCTGGCCGCCTCCGCCAGCGTCGTTCCGGTCGTCACGACGTCGTCCACCAGGACCACGGCGACGGCCCCCGGACGGCGGCCGGAGGGCCGCAGCCGCGCCGCCGCGCCCGGCGCGACCTCGAAGGCGCCCGACAGGTTGACGGCCCGCTCCGCCGATCCCAGCCCCGCCTGGTCGGCCACGCGCCGGCCCTGACGGAGCAGGGGCGCGAGGGCGGCGGGGCGGCCCCGGCGGCCCAGCTCCCGGGCCGCCGCCGCGGCGAGGCTCCGCACAGGATCGTGCCCGCGGCGGCGGGAGGCGGCCCTGGCGCTCGGAACCGGCACCAGCCACAGCTCGCGGTCCGCTTCCCCGTCCGCCGCCCACGCGGCCACACAGGCGCTCACCGAGGCGGCCAGGACCGGCACCAGGGCCGTACGGCCACGTTCCTTGTGCGCGAGGATCATCCGGCGGGCCGCTCCGTCGTAGACGGTGGCCGACCAGCAGTCCGGCAGGCCCGCGGGCGGCGGATCCGGCGGCCGGGGAGCGGGCTCCCGCAGCAACCCGGCCGTGCAGGACGGGCAGGCCATGGCGCCCGGCGCGCCGCATCCGGCGCAGCGGGGCGGAAGGATCAGGTCGAGCAGGGCCGCCGGCACGCGCCCAGCATGCCGCCCGCCACCGACAATCCGCTCCGGGCGGCTCAGCCGAGGGGGTAGACGGGGTTGGTGGCGCCGTTGTAGGCGCGCGGGGTCCAGGCGTGCTTGTCCATGCTGTAGGTGAGCACCTGGCCGTCGTCGGCCGCCGCGAGGACGTGGTCGGGGGCGGCGGCGACCGATTTGACCTTCGAGTCGAGCTTGATGGGCCCGTCACCCGGGACGACGCCCTCCATCACCGACCACGTGACCAGTTCCTGGCCGCTCCTGCCCTCCGACAGCACGAGCAGGTCGGCGGCGTCCTGCCACGCGATGTCCTTGATCTTCTGCGCGTCGCGCGGCTCGATGAGCGTCCGTATGGACTCGATCCGGGTCTGCTGGCCGTTGCGGACGATCGTGCCGATCTTCACGGAGGTGCCGAGGCCGTCGTCGAGGATCGCGGCGACGCGGGCGCCGTCCCGGGAGACCCGCAGCTTGACGATGCGCCCGTACGACAGCTCCTCGTTGACGTCCACCCGGCGGGCCCGGCCGTTCTCGGCCACCCAGACCCGGCTCTCGTGCGGGTTGACCCTCTCTGCCGACCAGACGGCCCCGTACCGGTCCCAGGAGGGCGGGCTCATGTCCCCGCCCGCGATCCACCGCTGCCACTGGCTGCCCGGTGTCATCGGGGCGGCGTAGACGCCGTCGCCGTTGACCAGGGCGGCCACGAGGGGCGGGAAGTCGCCGGGGTCGGAGACGGCCGGCTGGGAGAACTTCCCGGCCTGCTCGCCGGCCGCGCCGGGCACCGGCGTGCCGTCGCCCTTCTCCTTGAACTGCAGCAGCCTGCCGCCCTGCATGTAGTACGCCTGCACCGAGCCGGTCAGCACGCTCGGGTCGTAGCGGGCGTAGTCGGCGGGCCGGAAGCGCAGCCCCGAACCGCCGTTCGCGCGGATCTCGACGGTCCGGCCGGTCACCAGCTCGCCGAGCGTCCAGACGAGCTGGGCCTTCAGCGCGTCGAGACGGTCGGAGGGCACCGACTCCAGCTCCGCGGAGAAGTCGATCACGACCGTGTCGCCCTCGACCGTGATGCGGTTGAGCTGCGTTCCCGGCGGGAACGCGCTGCTCACCGCGTTCCTGATGGACGAGGTCGGTCCGGCGAGCAGGCGGCGGACCAGCGTCTCCGGCACCCCCCGGCTGGGCTCGACGGGCGCCCACACGCGGTCGGCCACGAGGCCGACCTCCCCGGTGGCCGGCGGATAGTACAGGTCCACCTTCCGGTACGCGCGCCACAGGTCGTCGTACGACAGCAGGCGGGAGTCGGGCGGCACGTCGATCCGCCACTCGCCGTTCTGCTTGACCAGCGTGAACGGCTCGACGAAGTTGCCGGCGGCCGGGGTGGACCTGCCCTCCTCGTCGATCGTGGCGACCGCCGTGCCCTTCATCGTCACCGTCGTCCGGCTCACCTCCTGGAGGTTCTGCGCGCGGTCCGACTCGATCTTGCCCTCGTAGATCCGGGTCTGCCGCCACGGGTTCCAGACCTTGGCCGCGCCGGGGGTGAGGTACTCCCTGGCGACGCTCAGATTCCGGTCGTCGAAGGCCGCCATGGCCGCCTGGAAGCCCTTGACGATGTCCTCGGGCAGGGCGCCCTTCTTCGGTCGTGTGGCGATCAGCCGCACGTACGGCTGGCTGAGCGTGTCCTTGCCGTGGTCCTCCTGGGCCGGGCGGGGGCTGCCGCTCGTGGGCACGGTGGCGCACCCCGCACCGCCGGTGACCAGGACGAGCGCCGCACCGGCGACAGCGGTGAGACGGCGGGCGCCGAGCCGCTCACTCCGCATCGAAGGCCCCCGCCTCCGCGTTCTCCCGCGCCCGCGGCGCCGCCTCCGGCGCGACGCCGGCGGCCGGGGTCAGGACCGGCGTGGCGTGGCCGCGCCACGTGCGCCGCATCTCGACCTCCGGCGGCACGAGCGGGAGCGGCGACCCGCGCAGCGGGGCGCCCGCGACGCGCGGCAGCGACAGGCGGAACTGGCTGCCCTCCCCCGGAGCGCCCCACGCCTGGAGCCAGCCGCCGTGCAGCATGGCGTCCTCCCGCGAGATCGCCAGGCCGAGCCCGGTGCCGCCGATGGTCCGGGCGCGGGAGGGGTCGGCCCGCCAGAAGCGGTCGAACACCATCGTCTCCTCACCCGGCTTCAGGCCGACCCCGTGGTCGCGTACGGCCACGGCCACGGCGTCGCGGTCGGCGCCGAGCGTGACGACGATGTCCTTGCCCTCGCCGTGCTCGATGGCGTTGAAGAGCAGGTTGCGCAGGATGCGCTCGACCCTGCGGCTGTCCACCTCGGCCATGCAGGGCTCGTTGGGCAGGCGCAGCTCGAACCGGGTGGCCTGCCGCTCGGCGAGCGTCTCGGAGTCGCCCACCGCGCGCAGCACCACGTCGCGCATGTCGACGGGATCCAGGTCGAGAGTGGCCGCGCCCGCGTCGTACCGGCTGATCTCCAGCAGGTCGGCGAGCATCGACTCGAAGCGTTCGAGCTGGTTCTGCATCAGTTCGGCGGCCCGGGCGGAGGCCGGATCGAAGTCGTCGCGGCCCTCGTACAGCAGGTCGGCGGCCATGCGGACGGTCGTCAGCGGCGTGCGCAGCTCGTGGGAGACGTCGGAGACGAACTGCCGCTGCACCTGCGAGAGCTCCTCCAGCTGGTGGATCTTCAGCGCGAGATTGGACGCCATCTCGTTGAACGAGGTCGCCAGCCGGGCGAGGTCGTCCTCCCCGCGCACCTTGAGCCGCTCCTCGAGACGGCCGGCGGCGAGCCGTTCCGCCGCCTGGCGCGCGAGCCGTACGGGCGTGACCACCTGCCGCGTGACCAGGGAGGCGACACCGGCGAGCAGCAGCACGAGCGCGGCTCCCGCGCCGAAGACCATCTGCTGCACCGTGAGCAGCGTCTTCTCCTCGTCGCCGAGCGGGAAGACGTGGTAGATCTCGTAGGTCCCGTTGACGCGGGCGCCGACCACCATGCCGCTCTCGGGCTGCTTGGCGCCGATGTAGCGGATCGTCGTGAACGCCTTCCAGAGCGACTGCTCCTCGCTGCCCTGCACCTTCTCCCGCAGGGAGACCGGGATGCTCGACCAGTCGACCTGGCCGGACGCCCGGCCCTCGCCGACCGAGCCCTCGTTGAAGACGACGACGTCGTAGCGGCCGCCGGAGCGGTCCGTCAGGGCCTTGGCCGCCGCGTCGACGGGGTTGACCGTCTGCCCCTGGGCCGTGGCGTCCTGGGCGTTGTCGGTCACGTCCGCCGGTTGGGTGAGGTAGCCGCTCGCGGTCGCGACGTTCGCCCGGGATTCCTCGACCGCCGCCACCTCGCTGGAGGTCAGCACCGAGGCGCTGATCGACTGGTACAGGAAGACGCCGAGGACGGCCACGACGGCCATCGACAGCACGAGTGTGCTGGTGACCACGCGAAGCTGGAGCGAGCGGCGCCAGGCGCGCCGCAGCCGGCCCGCGAGGCGGCGCGTGCGTCTGCGGACCCCACGGGCGATCTGGCCCGGGGTCCTGCGACGGGGTTTCCTCGCGGGGACCGGCATGACGGTGACGACCGGCTCAGGCCGGTCCGGCCTTGTAACCCACGCCCCGGACCGTGACGACGATCTCGGGGTGCTCGGGGTCCTTCTCGATCTTCGCGCGCAGGCGCTGGACGTGCACGTTCACGAGACGGGTGTCGGCGGCGTGCCGGTAGCCCCAGACCTGCTCCAGCAGCACCTCGCGGGTGAAGACCTGGCGGGGCTTGCGGGCCAGCGCGACCAGCAGGTCGAACTCGAGCGGCGTGAGGTTGATGGTCTCCTCGCCGCGCTTGACCGAGTGGCCGGCCACGTCGATGGTGATGTCGCCGATCTGCAGGATCTCGGGGGTCGGCTCGTCGGTGCGGCGCAGGCGGGCGCGCACGCGGGCGACGAGCTCCTTGGGCTTGAACGGCTTGACGATGTAGTCGTCCGCGCCGGACTCCAGGCCGAGCACGACGTCGATGGTGTCGCTCTTGGCCGTGAGCATCACGATCGGGACACCGGACTCCGCGCGGATGCGGCGGCAGACGTCGATGCCGTCGGCGCCGGGGAGCATCAGGTCGAGCAGGACGAGGTCCGGCCGGGTGTCCCTGAAGGCGTCGAGCGCCTTGTCGCCATCGGACACGAACGACGGCTCAAAACCCTCCCCGCGCAAGACGATGCCGAGCATCTCGGCGAGAGCGGCGTCGTCGTCGACGACCAGCACGCGTCCTTTCATGGCCCCTCATTCGTACGCGTATGGGAGATTTGGGCGTTTGTCACAGGTTCCCCCGCAGGCTACCGGTGGCCGCCACTTGGGTGTTACACGACCATGACAGAGGTTGGAGTTTAGGCGCAGCAAACGTAGCGCGCGATTATCTGACCAGATGCGGTCACACCGGCGGGAATCCCGTGGTGCGGTCACGTTCCAAGTGTGCTCCCGCACCCCCTGTTTCGGCCATCCCCCAGAGAGCCTCGCGTACGGTCGCGCGGCAGGCCCGTACATCATGCCAGGATTGGGACATGACAGACGGCCCCGGCTCCTCCACCCCCGACGTGCCCTCCGGCTGGGCGGCCGAGCAGCCTCCCCCGTACGGCGGGGCCGCCGGGTCCTGGGCCTCACCCGGCGCACCGGGAGGTCCCGCCGATCCTCCGCCCCCCGTTCCGCCGCAGCAGGGATCGTATCCGTCCGCCCCCCATGCGCCCGCGCCCTATGCGCCCGCTCCGGGCGGGCCGTACGGATACCGGCCGCCGGACGCGCCGCGGCCGGGCATCATCCCGCTGCGGCCGCTGGCGCTCGGCGACATCCTCGACGGCACGATCAAGCTGATCCGCTCGAACCCCAAGGCCACCCTCGGCCTGTCGGCGATCGTGGCGGCGATCACCGCGATCCCGACCGCCATCGGGCAGGCCTTCTCCGTCGGTTCGCTCGGCGAGCTCATGGACGACCCGTACGCCGCCGACGCGGTGAGCGGACCGTTCGCCGGAGGGGTCTCGCAACTCGTCGGCGGGATCATCGGCTACGTCATGACGTTCGTGGGCACGACGGTCCTCACCGGCGTCCTCACCCGGGTGCTCGGCCGCGCGGTGTTCGGCGGGCGCATCACGGTGGGCGAGGCGTGGCGGCTCGCGCGGTCGCGCGTGCCCGCGCTGTTCGGGCTGGTGCTGCTGCAGGCGCTCATCCTCCTGCTGCCGCTGCTCGCGCTCGTCGCGGTTTTCGTGAGCCTGGCCGCGGCCGGCGCGTTCGACGGCACGGTGCGCACCACCGCCGGGGTCGGGGTCCTCGTCGGCCTGCTGTTCTTCCTGGCCTACGTCCCGTACCTGCTGTTCTTCTACACGCGCATGTCGCTGGCGGCCCCCGCGGTCGTGCTGGAGGGCCGCGGGGTCACCGACGCCATGAGCCGCTCGTGGCGTCTGGTGAAGGGCGACAGCTGGCGGGTGCTCGGCATCCTGCTGCTCACCTCCCTGCTCGCGGGCGTCATCAGCGGCGTGCTGGCGGTGCCGTTCACGTTCGGCGGCACGCTCGTCGGGATACTCAGCGGCGGCACGGCGGCCGGGACCGTCTTCGCGGCGATCCTCCTGACGGTCGGCCAGGTCCTCGCCGCCATGATCACTTATCCCTTCTCGGCGGGCGTGGCCGGGCTGCTGTACGCCGACCGGCGGATGCGGGCCGAGGCGTTCGACCTCGTGCTGCAGACGGCGGCGGCGCGCAACCAGTCGCAGGGCTGGGTCCACGCGGGGATCGACGACCTGTGGCACCCGGGCTACGGCGCCGAGCCGGGCTCCGCGCCCCACCAGGGGGCTCCGCCGTACGGGCCGTACGGCCCGCAGGCGTGACGGCCGTGCGGGCCACCGCACTGCTCGCCTCGCCCGTCGACACCGGCCGCGACGAGGCCGCGCGGGAGGCGGCGCGCGAGCTGTCAGGGGCGGGCTACCAGCACGAGCCGCTGTTCGACCGGCTGTGGCGGGAGATCTCGCAGTTCTTCGGCGACCTGCTGAGCGGCGGCGGCACCGGCGAAGGCGGCGTCGTGTCACTCGTCCTCCTCGCCGTCCTCCTCGCCGTCCTGGCCGTGCTGCTCCTGTGGGCCCTGCGCCGCTTCTCCGGCGGCCGGCGTACGGAGAGCGGAGCGGTGTTCGGACAGCGCGAGCGGACGGCCGCCGAGCATCGCGCCGAGGCCGAACGCCTGGCGGCCGAGGGCGGCTGGGCCGGCGCCATCCAGGAGCGGCTGCGCGCCATCGCCCGCGAACTGGAGGAACGCGCCGTCGTCAGCCCGATGCCGGGCCGGACCGCCGATGAGCTGGCCGAGGTCGCCGGGCAGGCCCTGCCGCCCCACGCGGCCGACCTGCGCGCGGCGGCACACCTGTTCGACGACGTGACCTACGGCGGGGCGGGCGGCACCCGGGAGGGTTACCTGACGCTCACCGCGCTGGACGAACGCCTGCGGTCGGCCCGCACGGGTGCGGCCGCATGACCGTCAGGACGCCGGGACGCGCACGGCAGACGGCCTGGGTCACGCTGCTGGCGGCGCTCGTGCTGGCCGCGGCGGCGCTGCCCGTACTGCTCGCAGGGGGACCGTCCGGGGGCCGCGCCCTCGATCCCGGCGACACCTCGCTGCAGGGCGGAGCCGCCCTCGCCCGGCTGCTGGCGGCGCACGGGGTGGAAGTGGTGCGGGCGGAGACCCCCGACGAGGCGGTGGCCGCCGCCGGGCCGCAGACCCTGCTGCTGGTCACGGAGGCGAGCCTCCTGGACCGCGACGCCGCCGGCCGCATCGCCGAGGCGCCCGGCGACCGGCTCCTGGCGGGCTTCGTGCCGTACCTCCGCGTGCTCGCCCCCGGCGTACGCAGGCAAGGCGAGGCGCGCACCCGGTCCCGGGCCCCGGAATGCGCGCTGCGGGAGGCGGTGCGGGCCGGCAACGCCTACACCGGCGGCGTGTCCCTCACCGGGCCGCCGGGGGCCACGGGCTGCTATCCGGCCGGCGACGGGCACGCCCTGGTCCGTTACACCGCGGACGGGCACACGGTGACCGTGCTGGGCGACGCGTCGTTCCTGACCAACCTGCGTCTCGCGGAGGACGGCAACGCGGCGCTCGCGCTGAACCTGGCGGGTGCGCGGACGAAGCTCGTCTGGCTCACCGCGCCGGACGAGTCCGCCGAGACCGGCGGCGGGACGGACGAGGAGGCCCGATCGCTCGGCGACCTCATCCCCGCCGGTGTGAAGTGGGCGGTCATCCAGCTCGTCGTCGCGGTGGCCGTGGCCGCCCTGTGGCGGGGACGCAGGCTCGGGCCCGTCGTGGTCGAGCGCCTGCCCGTGGTCGTGCGGGCGGCGGAGACCGTGGAGGGCCGCGGACGCCTCTACCGGGCCCGCCGGGCCAGAGACCGGGCCGCTCTCGCGCTGCGGGCCGCCGCGGCCGACCGGCTCGCCCCCCGCCTCGGACTGCCCCGCACCGCCACCCCGGAGGAGGTCGCCGTCGCGGCGGCCGCCCGTACCGGCCGGGACCCGCAGCCGGTGCTGACGCTGCTGTGCGGCCCGCCGCCCGGGGACGACACCGCGCTGGTGGCCCTCGCCGCTCACCTGGACACACTCGAAAGGCAGGTACGAGACTCTTGACCATTCCTGAATCGGACGCCGCGCGCGACGCGCTCGCGGCGCTGCGGGCGGAGGTGGCCAAGGCGGTCGTGGGCCAGGACCCGATCGTCACCGGCCTGGTCATCGCGCTGCTGTGCCGGGGTCACGTGCTGCTGGAGGGCGTGCCCGGCGTGGCCAAGACCCTGCTCGTACGCACGCTGTCGGCCACGCTCGCACTGGACTTCAAGCGGGTGCAGTTCACCCCCGACCTCATGCCGGGCGACGTCACGGGGTCGCTGGTCTACGACGCGCGGACGGCGGAGTTCGAGTTCCGCGAGGGGCCCGTCTTCACCAACCTGCTGCTCGCCGACGAGGTCAACCGCACCCCGCCGAAGACCCAGGCCGCCCTGCTCGAGGCCATGGAGGAACGGCAGGTCAGCGTCGAGGGCCAGGCCCGCGCGCTGCCCGATCCGTTCATCGTGGTGGCGACGCAGAACCCCGTCGAGTACGAGGGCACCTACCAGCTTCCCGAGGCGCAGCTCGACCGGTTCCAGCTCAAGCTGACCGTGCCGCTGCCGCCGCGCGAGCAGGAGATCGCCGTGCTGGAGCGGCACGCGCTCGGCTTCGACCCGCGCGACCTGTCGGAGATCAAGCCGGTGGCGTCCGCGGCCGACCTCGAGGCGGGACGCCGGGCGGTCGCCCAGGTCCACGTGGGAGCCGAGGTGCTCGGCTACATCGTGGACGTCGCCCGGGCCACCCGGCAGTCGCCCTCGCTGCAGCTCGGCGTCTCCCCCCGGGGGGCCACCGCGCTGCTGGCCGCCGCCCGCGCGTGGGCCTGGCTGTCGGGCCGGTCGTACGTGACGCCGGACGACGTGAAGGCCCTGGCGCGGCCCGCCCTGCGGCACCGGGTGGGGCTACGCCCGGAGGCCGAGCTGGAGGGCGCCACGCCCGACGGCATCCTGGAGGGCATCCTGGCCGCCGTCCCCGTTCCCCGGTGAGGGCCGCGTGGCGCTGACCGGACGCGCGGGACTGCTCGCCGCCCTCGCCGCGATCGTCGTGCTCCTCGCCCCCGAGCCCGGCCTGGTCGTACCGGCCGCGCTGCTCGTGCTCGCCGCGCTCGTGGCGGCCGACCTGCTGCTCGCGGGGGCCGTGCGCGGGCTGCGGTTCGAACGCGACGGCGAACGGCGGGTGCGGCTCGGGCAGTCGGCGGCGATCGGCCTGATCGTGGACAACCCCGGCCGGCGGCGGGTCCGGGGCGTCCTGCGCGACGCCTGGCAGCCCTCGGCCGGGGCCGCTCCGCGCCGGGCGGCGCTCGACGTGCCGCCCCGCGAGCGACGGCGCCTGGTCACGACGTTGACGCCCACCCGCAGGGGCGACCGGGAGGCCGTCGCCGTGACGGTCCGCTCGGCCGGGCCCCTCGGCCTGGCGGCCCGGCAGCGCACGTTCCACGTGCCGTGGACGGTCCGCGTGCTGCCGCCGTTCCTCAGCCGCAGGCATCTGCCCGCACGGCTGGCCCGGCTGCGCGAGCTCGACGGGCGGCATCCCGCGCTGGTGCGCGGCCAGGGCACCGAGTTCGACTCGCTGCGCGAATACGTGGTCGGCGACGACGTCCGCTCGATCGACTGGCGGGCGAGCGCCCGGCGCAGCGACGTCGTCGTACGGACCTGGCGGCCCGAACGCGACCGCCGCGTGCTGATCGTGCTCGACACGGGCCGCACCTCGGCGGGCCGGGTCGGGGTGGCGCCGGTGCCCGGCTCCGGCCCTTCCGGGTGGCCCCGGCTGGACTGGTCGATGGACGCGGCGCTGCTGCTGGCCGCCCTCGCCTCCCGGGCCGGCGACCGCGTCGACTTCCTCGCCTACGACCGTGCCGTACGGGCCCAGGTGTCCGGCGCGTCGCGGACCGAGATGCTGTCGTCGCTGGTGAACGTTATGGCGCCGATCGAGGCGGAGCTCGTCGAGGCCGACGCGGCCGGGATGGTGGCGGCCGTGCTGTCGAGGGCGAGGCGGCGCTGCCTGGTGGTGCTGCTGACCGACCTGAACGCGGCGGCCATGCAGGAGGGCCTGCTGCCCGTGCTGCCCAGTCTGTCGTCCCGGCACATGGTCCTGGTGGCCTCCGTCGCCGATCCGCGGGTGGCGGACATGGCGGCCGGGCGGGGCACCGCCGAGGCGGTCTACGACGCCGCCGCGGCCGAGCGGCTGCGCGGCGAGCGTCGCGAGATCACCGCCGTGCTGCGCCGTCACGGTGTGGAGGTCGTGGACGCCCTGCCGGAGGACGTCGCCCCCGCGCTGGCCGACACGTATCTCGCGCTCAAGGCCGCCGGCCGGCTCTGAGTCGCACGCGGCGATTCAGGCGGTCGGGGCGAGGTCGGGGGCGTGCTCGATGTCCCCCGTCTCGTTCGCGCGTTCCGCACGGCGGCCGAAGACGATCACGTACGCCAGGAAGAGCGCCTCCGCGAGCGCGCCGATCGAGATGCGCGCCCAGGTCGGCAGGCCCGACGGCGTGACCCCCGCCTCGATGAGCCCGGACACGAGCAGCACCACGACCAGCCCCAGCGCGACGCTCATCACGGCCCTGCCCTGCTCGGCCAGCGCCTCCGCGCGACGCCTCGGGCCGGGATCGATGACGGTCCAGCCCAGCCGCATCCCGGCGCCCGCCGCCAGGAAGACCGCGGTCAGCTCCAGCATGCCGTGCGGCAGGATCAGCCCCCAGAACACGTCCGCCTTGCCATTCGAGTGCATCAGGCCGCCCAGGAGCCCCACGTTGGCGGCGTTCTGCCACAGGATCCAGGGAATGGGCAGGCCGAGCAGGATCGCCGAGACCACGACCTGCATGGACACCCAGGCGTTGTTCAGCCACACGTGACCGGCGAACGACGCGGCGGGATTCTCCGAGTAGTAGTCGGCGAAGTCGTGTTCGACGATCTGACGGATCTCCTCGGGTGTGCCGACGAGGTTCTGCACCGTGGGATCGCCCGCCACCCACACGCCCACGACGTACGCGACCGCGAGTGAGGCGACGGTGGCGCCGATCCACCACCGGCGTGCCCGGTAGGCCACCACGGGGAACGACACCGTGAAGAACCGGGCCACCTCCCGCCAGGCCGGGCTGTGGGCGCCGGTGACCGCCGAGCGCGCCCTCGCCACCAGCGACGACAGGCGACCGACGAGGAGGGCGTCGGCCGACCCCGAGCGCACGATGGACAGGTGGGTCGCCGCCCTCTGGTAGAGCTCGACCAGCTCGTCGACCTCCGCGCCGCGCAGCGTGCGCTGCCGCCGTACGAGGTCGTCCAACCGGTCCCAGGACGGCTTGCTCGCGGCGACGAACGCATCGATGTCCACAGATCGGACCCTATCGGCGCGAGCCGCGAGGCATGGCAATCGAAGGCAGTATCGAAGGCAGTAGGGTGCGCAGTGTGTCCGAAGTCGTGACCGGCGAGGCGGTCGTCGTCGAGGTTCGCATCGCCCAGCTCTCCAGCCGCGCCCTGGCCTTCCTCATCGACTGGGTCGTCCAGTGGGCGGCGATGATCACGGCGTTCGTGCTGGTCACGCAGGCGTCCCTGGTGACCGACCAGTCGCTGGCCACCGGTCTGCTCATCCTGTTCATCGTGCTGGTCACCGTGGGCTACCCGGTCGCGTTCGAGACGATCAGCAGGGGCCGCTCGCTGGGCAAGCTCGCCCTCGGCCTGCGCGTGGTGAGCGACGACGGCGGGCCGGAGCGCTTCCGGCAGGCGTTGTTCCGCGGGCTCGCCGGGTTCCTGGAGTTCTGGACGTTCTCCGGCGCCCCCGCGCTCATCACCTCGCTCGTCAACCAGCGCGGCAAGCGCCTCGGGGACCTGTTCGCCGGGACGACCGTCATCGGGGAGCGGACGCCGCGCCAGGCCCCGCCGCCGGAGATGCCCCCGCCGCTCGCGTCGTGGGCCGCGACGCTGGAGCTGTCCGGGCTGTCCGACGATCTGGCCAACACCGCGCGGCAGTACCTGTCCCGGTGGCACCAGCTCAGCCCGGGCATGCGGGAGGAGATAGGACTGCGCGTGGCCGGCCAGGTCAGCGCGCAGGTGGCGCCGCCGCCCCCGCCGGGTGTCCCGCCGTACGCCTACCTGGCCGCCGTGCTGGCCGAACGCAGGCGCCGCGAGGAGATCCGGCTCGCCCGGGCCCGTTCCGCTTCCCCGCCGTACGGCCCGCAGGGATACGGCGTTCATCAGGGGCAACACGGGATTCAGGGCTCCGCCGACCACGCGCCGCCGCCCCCGCCGCGGGAGGCGGGACCGCCGCGCGGAGAGGCTCCGCCGACATCGGGAGGATTTGTTCCGCCAATTTAGGTGTAGAGCCCGATTTGCGGGGCACCTGTGGTCATTGCAGGTCATGGGGCATACCTGCAGTGGGGTTGAGGCGGGCATCGCCGGTGCGTTGAGGGAGAGGCCGCACCGGAGGTGCCCGCCTCCGCGTCTGCGGCTAGTGCCTGCCGTGCTCGCGGTACGAGCCCTGGCTCTGCACGTTGAGGATGTCCATCTTCACGCTCCTGGCCTGGTTCGTACGCGGGTCGTCGATCCGCAGGACGTCGAATCCGGTGTTGAAGTCGCTGCCGTAGATGTAGCCGTTGTAGTAGTAGGCCGACCAGAAGCCGCCGCTCAGCGGCTCCGACCACGGGCCGCGCTCGAAGTAGCCGATCTCCTGCGGATGCGCCGAGTCGGTGAAGTCCCAGATCGAGACGCCGCCCTGGTACCACGCCTGCACCATGATGTCGCGGCCCTTCACCGGGATCAGGGAGCCGTTGTGCGCGACGCAGTTCTCGGTGTCGTCCTGGTAGCGCCCGATTTTGAAGTAGCTCTTGAAGACCAGCTTGTTGCCGCGGGTGATGTCGTAGACGGCGTCGGCGCCGCGGTTCGGGCCGATCGCCTCATTGCAGGTGGCCGCGCTGCCGCCGCCGAGCTCGTCGGTGAAGACCACCTTGGTGCCCTCGTTGTTGAACGTCGCCGAGTGCCAGAAGGCGAAGTTCTCGTCGTCGCGGACGACGTCGAGGACCTTGGGGTGCTCGGGGTCGCGGATGTCCATCAGGATGCCGTCACCCATACAGGCTCCGGCCGCGATGCCCTTCTCCGGGTAGGCGGTGATGTCGTGGCAGCCGGTCGTCGCGAATGTGCCGTCGGGGTAGGACTGCCCGTCGCCCGGGTTGCCGCCGTCCGGGAACAGCACCGGCGTCGCCACGACCGAGGCGGCGGTGGGGTTCTCGATCGGGACCTTGATGATGGAGATCAGGTCGTGCGGCGGCGTGCAGTCGGGGAAGGCCGCCGACGGGCCGTAGGAGGAGACGTAGATGTAGACGTTCTTGCCCCTCTTGTCCGGCACGAGGGTGTGCGTGTGGGACCCGCAGTTCGTCTCCACCGACTTGATGTACTTCGGGTTCGACTTGTCGCCGACGTCGAAGATTCGGACGCCCTCCCACGACTCCTTGACCGACGCCGCCTGGCTCGTGCTGGAGCACGAGTCGTTGTCGCGGGATGAGTCGACGGACCCGAACAGCAGATCGCCGTACACGGACATGTCCATCTGGGAGCCGGGGCAGACCACCGAGCTCACCACCGCCGGCCGCTTCGGATTCCTGATGTCGAAGATCGTGAACCCGCCGTAGTTGCCGACATAGGCGTAGTCGCCCTGGAAGGCCATGTCGGTGTTGATGGTGCCGGCCAGGGCGGCCGGGGTCGGCACGTTCGCGACGTGCGTGACGTTCGGGCTCATCGCGATCTCGCCGGGGGCCAGGACGTCGGCGGCCTGTGCGGGGCCGCCGGCAAGAGCCAGGACGACCGCCGCTCCCGCCACGGCCAGCAGCCGGCTGCTGCGGCGTAAGGTGAACAACTCGCTGTCCTCCTCATAAAAGAGGGAGATAAATGAACGCATCGTCGCCTTTGACAGCGCATTCCGCCAGCTGTCAATCTGTCAATAAAACTGCCATATATCGCCCTTTGACCTGATGCGAGTGCGGGGTTAGCGTCGTGATCATCTCCACACGCTCCGTGACGAGGAGGCGGCGTGCGGGTCGCACGAGTTAGCAGGGTGCGGGTGGCGCTGACCCTTGTCACCGGTGCCGCCCTTCTCCTGGGCGGCTGCTCCCAGGACGTACGCGCGAGCGGGCCGGCGTCGACCGCCCCCGTGATCGCACCCGGCCGGCCCGGGGAGGAGGCCAGGACCCTCAGCCCCGCCGAGGCGGCCACCGCGGTCCCCTCCCCCTCGATCAACGCGGCCGACGTCCGGTACGTCCAGGACATGATCGTCCACCACCGGCAGGCGCTGGACATGGCGGGCCTGGCACCCACGCGGGCCTCGTCCGCCAAGCTGAAGGCGTTCGCGGCCCGCATCCACGACGTACAGGGGCCGGAGATCCGGGCCATGACCTCCTGGCTGGACCGGGAGCGCCTCCCCCGGCCCGACCACCACGCGAGCCATGAAAACATGCCGGGCATGGCCACCCCGGAGCAGATGAAGGCGCTCAGGGCGGCCCACGGCACCGGGTTCGACAGCCTGTTCCTCCAACTGATGATCACTCACCACGAGGGCGCGATCGCGATGGCGACGCGGGCGCTCACCGGCGGTTCGCATCTCACCGTCGAACAGTGGGCCACCGATGTGATCGCCGAGCAGACCGCCGAGATCCGGCGCATGCGTGCGATACAGGACGCCTGAATCTCCTGCGCTTCCCCCGCGCCGGTAATCGACCCAGTACGCCGTCTGCGAGAGTCGAGGGCGACACCGAAACCCGGATTTAGCGGAGATATAAGCAGTTATATCCGTAACGACTATTTCTCTCCGTTCCTGTGACCCCAGGAAATCGTCCGGCGAGCTTGCCTCCCGCTTCCGAGGCATGAAACGATTCATACAAGTTTTCGAATCGGCGAACGGGGGTGGGCTGGAGATGTCGAAATTCCACCCTGATCGCTATGACCGTTCGAACGTCCCCCATGACGACTGGTGGGATCGGCTGACAGCCGGTTCGCCATTGTGGTCGTCCGACGGTTCGCTCGCCCGCGACGACTGCCGCCCTGAATATTTCTCGATCGCGAGCGATGAAGCCGCATTCGCCGACAATGCGCATAGCGATTGCGGAGCCACCGATGCCGGCGCCCCGAATGCGGCTACCGGTGCTGCTCGAGACCGGTCGTCGTGGGTGCTGGTGGGTTCTGTTCGTGAGTCGGCGCAGGCGTTGGCGTTGGCGCCGGTTCCGGACGATGTGGACATCTGCCTGGCCGAGGCCGAGGAGTTGTTGTTCGCCCGGGATCGGATCACCTCGGCGTTGGCGGATCGAGTCGGGCGGGTGCATCGGGCGGGGCAGGCCAAGCAGCATGGGCATGCCTCCACGCGCAGCTGGCTGCGCACCACGGGCGGGATGACGGT
>NZ_JBFAOO010000003.1:0-98712 GCF_040675265.1 Microbispora sp. NPDC049633 | reverse complement strand
GTGCCGCCGGGCCGCCGCCAGGAGAGCGGTGTCGTCGGGCGCGCCCGTCCGCACGGGCGGCTCCGGCAGCTGGACCTCGGTGGGCAGCACGACCCCGGCGATCATCTCCTGCGGCTCGCCCGGCATGCGCAGGCGGCTCAGCACCAGCCGTACGGTGTGGGCGCGCCCCTGGTGGGTCAGCCGGGTCTGGAGCGAGGCGTTGTCCTCGCCGTGGAGGACGGCGGCGAAGCGCTGCCGGAAGGCGGCGCGGGCGGTCACGTCGACGAGCAGCGGGAAGGCGCGGCCGATGAGGTAGCCGGCGGGGCTGCCGAGCAGGCGGGTGGTCTCGTTGTTGATGCGGCGCACCGTGCCGCCCGTGTCCATGATGATCACGGGGATCGGCAGCGCGCGGAACACCTGCCGCAGCAGCTTCTGTTCGCGCTGGCTGCCGCCGTCCCTGCGCCTGCGGCTGCGCACCAGCTCGCTCAGGGCCTTGCGGAGCAGTTCCTCGGCGGCGTCCAGCTCCCGTAGCATCGCACCCGGATCGGGTTCGTCCCGTAGGGTGGCGATGCGGTCGGCGAGCCCGCTCAACGCGCGCTCAAGCTCGGCGGTGTCGGGCAAGCTGCCCCCCTCTCTCGACGTAGACGCTACGCCAAACCCCGGGTCTAATCGATCCAGCCTGGATTAACCCGGAAACAATGGGAATGGTCTTTCTACCATGGAGACGACATCCATCCTCGCGCGTGACCTCGCGGCTCTCGGCCGTGTTACGGAGGGCACGTCGGCCGAGAGCGTTTTGCGCGGCATCACCGAGGCGGTGGCGCGGGGCGTCCCCGGCTGCGCCGGCGGCACCGCGGAGCTGTGGATGGAGGAGCGCGTGCTGCTGGCCGCCTCCCACAGCGAGCTCACCGCGCTCATCGACCGGGAGCGCGACCTGCGGGAGGGCCCGTCGAGGGAGGCGCTGGCCACCGGGCGCCCGGTGGCGATCCCCGACGTGATGCGCGAGTCCCGCTGGTCCCGCTACGCCGCCACCGCCGTGCGGCAGGGGGTGCGTTCGGTTCTCGTCGTGCCGATCGCCGTGGAAGGCGCCGTCATGATCCTCGGCCTGTACGGCGTGCGCCCCGGGGTGTTCGCCCCCGGCGGGTCGCTCATGGCGCTGCTGCGCGAGCAGGTCACCGTGGCGCTGGCCAACATCTGGGAGTTCGACGACGTCCTGACCGGGGCCGCGCAGATGCAGGAGGCCCTGGCGGGGCGGTCGGTGATCGACCAGGCCAAGGGCATCATCATGTCGAAGAGCGGCTGCTCCGCCGAGGAGGCGTTCGAGGAGCTCAGGCGGGTGTCGCAGCACCACCAGGTCAAGGTGGCCGACCTGGCCAAGCTTCTGGTCACCGAGCACCAGCAGAAGCACGGGGGAGCGGCTCCCGCCTGAACCGGTGCGCGGGCGGCCCCTTCGCGGGCTCAGCCGGGCGCAGGTGAGTGCAGGTGGGCTCAGGTGGGTCAGGCCGGCTTCAGGCGGCGAACGCGGCCAGGGCCTCGTCGAGGGTGTCGAACAGCGGCAGCCGCTCCGACAGGCCGGTCACCCACATCACCTTGGAGTTCGGGTACTGCACCGCGATCAGCGCGAAATTGCCGCCGGCCGTGGTCGAACGCTGCCAATGATGCACGATCAGTCCCAGGGCCCGGGAGTCCATGAACGTGACGGCGCCCAGGTCGAGGATCATGTCGGGGCCGTGGTCGTCCGCCGCGGCGTCCAGATACTCCGAGAACTGCTCACGTGTCGTGGCGTCGAGGACGCCGTTCACATGGATCACCACGATGTCCCCCGCCATGCTCGACGTCAGGGACAGCAGTCCGTTGTTAGACACCTCGCGCCTCCTCTGCGGCAACATTACTGGTGCCGAAGGGGTGGTGATACTCCTGATTTTGGGGCAATATACTGAAGCAGAGGTCCAGCAGAGGGCCTCGTCTCGATACTGTAGCGAGGCGTGCCTTCTGCGTGGTCACCCCAGCGCGTAGGCGCCCTCGCGAGAAAAAATACGAGGGGACTGCGCAGATGGCTGCCGAGGTCCGTGTAGAGACCGCCAGCAATCCGACCGCCGAAGAGCTCCTGGCCGAGCTGGCCGAGGACGGACTGTCCGAGGAGCGGCGGGAACGCCTCCGTGAGAAGATCGTCGAAATGCACCGCCCGATGGCGAGGGACATCGCCCGGCGGTATCTGAACCGCGGCGAGCCGATGGAAGACCTCCTCCAGGCCGCGTACGTCGGCCTCATGAAGGCCATCAACGGCTTCGACCCCACCCTGGGCCACAGCTTCCGCGGCTACGCCATGGTCACCATGACCGGTGAGGTCAAGCGGCACTTCCGCGACCGCACCTGGGCCGTCCGGGTGCCCCGGCTGTACCAGGAGCGCCGGGCCGAGCTCAACCGGCACGTCGCCGACATGACCCAGGAACTGGGCCGGTTCCCCACCGTCGCCGAGCTCGCCAAGAAGATGGGCCTGTCCGAGGAGGACATGCTCCTCACCATGGACGCCTCCGCGGCGTACAGCACCCTCTCCCTCGACGCGCCGATCGGTGCCGACGACGACGCCGCCGCCCTCGGCGACGTGATCCCCGAAGAGGACGACGCGCTCGACAACCTGGTGGACGCCGAGGCGCTGAAGCCGCTCATCGACCTTCTCCCCGAGCGGGAGAAGAACATCCTCCTGCTGCGTTTCTACGGCAACATGACCCAGGCCGAGATCGCGGCGGAGTTCGGCATATCGCAGATGCACGTCTCCCGGATCCTCCGCAAGACCCTCGACCAGCTCCGGGCGGAGCTCGTCGCGGGATGAGAGGATGCGACGATGCCCAGGACACCGTCTGTGCCAAGGCGGTGTCCCGGGGTATCTTCGTCCTGCCCACAGCCCATAGATCCTGAGACAGCCAGATTTCCGGCGGGAGGCGTGTACCGGGTGAAAGATGACGGCGTTCCCGCGCACGTCACCGGAGCGGCAAGGGAGCGTGCCTTCTCCTTAGCCGATCTGCCCGATCTGCGGGAGTTCGCCGCCGCCGAGGCGCTGCGCCGCGGCATGCGGGAAGACGCGATCGGCGACTTCCTCGTCGCGCTCAACGAGGTCGCCACCAACGCGGTCACCCACGGGTCGACCAAGGCGCGGCTGGGCATCTGGCGGGAGGGGCCGGCCCTGGTGGTCGCCGTCCACGACGACGGCCGGGAGTGGCGTTTCGAGGGGGAGCCGGGCCACGACCCGCCGCCCGAGAACGCGACCAGCGGCATGGGGCTGTGGGTCGCGCGCCTGCTGAGCAACGATCTCCACGTCACCACCGGTCCCAGGGGGACCAGGGTCACGATGCGTTTCCTCCTCGAGTAGGGGTAGGGGACAGCCATGGCTGTCCCACGGATTCTGATCGTCGGCGGCGGATACGTCGGCATGTACACAGCACTCCGCCTGCAACGCAGGCTCCGCCGCGGCGAGGCACTCGTGACGGTCGCGGACCTCGACTCCTACATGACCTACCAGCCCTTCCTGCCGGAGGCTGCCGCCGGGAACATCGAGGCGCGGCACGTCGTGGTCCCGCTCAGGCGGGTGCTGAACAGGTGCCAGATCCTCAGCGGGCGGGTCACCCAGGTGCGGCTGGCCGACCGCAAGGCGGAACTGTCTCCGCACGAGGGGCCCGACCTCACCATCGACTACGACTATCTCGTGATGGCGCCGGGTTCGATCTCACGACTGCTGCCGGTGCCCGGCCTGGCCGAGAACGGCATCGGCTTCAAGACCATCGAAGAGGCCATCGCCCTGCGCAACCACGTGCTCGGCCGTCTCGACATCGCCGCGTCCACCCCGGATCCCGAAGTCCGCCGCAGGGCCCTCACCTTCGTGTTCGTCGGCGGCGGCTACGCCGGCGTGGAGGCCCTGGCCGAGCTCGAGGACATGGCGGCCGACGCGCTCAAGTATTTCGCCGGGCTCAGCCGCGAGGACATGCGCTGGGTGCTCGTGGAGGCCACCGACCGCATCCTGCCCGAGGTGGGCGCCGACATGGGCAAGTGGACGGCCCAGCAGCTGCGCGAGCGGGGCATCGAGATCCGCATGGGCACGCTGCTGAAGTCCGCCGAGGGCTGCCACATCGTGCTGAGCGACGGCGAGGAGTTCGACACCGACACCCTCGTCTGGACGGCGGGCGTCAAGCCGAACCCGCTGGTCGCCGCGGGCGACCTGCCCCTGGACAAGAAGGGCAGGATCAGGGTCGACCCCTACATGCGAGTACACGGGACCGACTTCGCGTTCGCCGCGGGCGACTGCGCCGCCGTCCCCGACCTCACCCGGCCGGGCCAGTTCTGCCCGCCCAACGCCCAGCACGCCGTACGGCAGGCCAAGAGGCTGGCCGACAACCTGCTGGCGGCGCTGCGCGGGCAGGCCCAGCGGCCGTACCGGCACAAGTACGCCGGGTCGGTGGCGACCCTGGGACTCTACAAGGGCGTCGCGCAGATCTACGGCCGGGAGCTGCGCGGGTTCCCCGCCTGGTGCATGCACCGCACCTATCACCTGACGCGGATGCCCACCTTCAACAAGAAGACCCGCATCCTCGTGGACTGGACGCTCGGGCTGTTCTTCCCCCGGGAGATCATCGCGATGGGGGCCATCGAGGAGCCGCGCAAGGAGTTCACCCTGTCCGCCCGTTCGTGACGGTCGCGGACGGTGCCGCGTGACCCTGGGCCACGCGGCACCGTTCACCCGACTTCGGCGGCAGGGGCGTCGTCACCGGCCAGGGCGCCGGCGAACTGAGCGGAGTAGAGCCGGTGGTAGGCGCCCCCGGCGGCGAGCAACTCGTCGTGGGTGCCGTGCTCGACGATGCTGCCCGACTCCATCACCAGGATGAGATCCGCGTCGCGGATCGTGGACAGCCGGTGGGCGATGACGAAGCTCGTCCTGTCGCTGCGCAGCGCGGCCATAGCGTGCTGCACGAGGACCTCGGTGCGGGTGTCGACCGAGCTGGTCGCCTCGTCCAGGATGAGCAGGGACGGGTCGGCGAGGAAGGCGCGGGCGATGGTGATCAGCTGCTTCTCGCCGGCGCTGACGTTGCCGCCCTCCTCGTCGATCACCGTGTCGTACCCGTCGGGCAGGGTGCGCACGAACCGGTCGACGTACGTCGCCCGCGCCGCGGCCCGGATCTCCTCGTCGGTCGCCCGCGGGTTGCCGTAGGCGATGTTGTCGCGGATCGTCCCGCCGAACAGCCAGGTGTCCTGGAGCACCATGCCGATCTGGGAGCGCAGGTCCTCGCGGCGCATCGCGGTGACGTCGACGCCGTCGAGGGTGATGCGGCCCGCGTCCAGCTCGTAGAAGCGCATGATCAGGTTGACCAGCGTGGTCTTGCCCGCGCCGGTCGGGCCGACGATCGCGATCGTGTGCCCGGGCTCGGCCACCAGCGACAGGTCCTCGATGAGGGGCTGGCCGGGGTCGTACCGGAAGGACACGTGCTCGAACTCGACGCGCCCCCGCCGGGTGGCGGGCAGCGCCGGGGAGGCCGGGTCGGGCTCCTGCTCCTCGGCGTCCAGCAGCTCGAAGACCCGCTCGGCGGAGGCCACGCCCGACTGCAGCAGGTTGGCCATCGAGGCGACCTGGGTCAGCGGCTGGGTGAACTGCCGGGAGTACTGGATGAACGCCTGGACGTCGCCCAGGCTCATCGACCCGCCGGCGACCCGTACAGCGCCGACGACCGCGATGGCGACGTAGTTCAGGTTCCCGATGAACATCATCATCGGCATGATGATCCCGGAGATGAACTGGGCGCCGAAGCTCGCGGTGTACAGGGCGTCGTTCCGCTCCCGGAAGACCTCCTCGACCTCCGGGCCCCGCCCGAAGACCTTCACCAGCTCGTGCCCGGTGAACGCCTCCTCGATGTGGGCGTTGAGCGTGCCGGTGTGAGCCCACTGCGCGACGAACTGCTTCTGCGAACGCTTGGCGATCTGCCCGGTCACGATCATCGTGACGGGGATCGTCACCAGCGCGATCGCCGCGAGCAGCGGCGAGATCACGAACATCATGACGAGCACGCCGACCACGGTGAGCAGCGAGCTCAGCAGCTGGCTCAGCGTCTGCTGCAGGGTCTGGGACACGTTGTCGATGTCGTTGGTGACCCGGCTGAGCAGCTCGCCGCGCGGCTGGCCGTCGAAGAACTTCAGCGGCAGCCGGTTCAGCTTGTCCTCGACGTCGGCACGGAGGCGGAACACCGTGCGCTGCGTCACGTCGTTGAGCAGGTAGCCCTGCAGCCACATGAACAGCGACGCGGCGAGGTAGAGCCCGAGGACCCACGCCAGGACGGTGCCCAGCTCGCCGAAGTCGATGCCGCGGCCGGGTACGACGTCCATCCCCGCGAGCATGTCGGCGAAGTCGCCGTGGCCCGAGGCGCGCAGCGCCTGCACGGCCTGCTCCTTGGTCGCCCCCGCGGTCAGCCGTCCGCCGATCACCCCGCTGAAGATCACGTCAGTAGCGCGGCCGAGCAGCTTCGGCCCGATGACGGAGAACACCACGCTGATCACGGCGAGGGCGATCACGGCCATGATCCTCGGCCGTTCCGGCCTCAGCCGCCGCAGCAGCCGGCGGGCCGAGGGGCCGAAGTTCATCGACTTCTCCGTCGGCATCTGGCCGCCGCCGAAGGGTCCGAAACCGCCGCCTCCGCCGGGCCGGGGTCGTACGGGTGCCGTGGGCCGGTCGCTCATGCCGCACTCCCCGCGGTCAGTTGGGACTCGACGATCTCGACGTACGTCGGGCAGGAGCCGAGCAGCTCCTCGTGACTGCCGATGCCGGCGACGACGCCGTCGTCCAGGACGACGATCTGGTCGGCGTCCGCGATGGTGGAGACCCGCTGGGCGACGATCACCACCGCCGCGCCGGCCGTGTGCGGGCGCAGCGCGGCCCGCAGCCGGGCGTCGGTGGTCAGGTCGAGGGCCGAGAACGAGTCGTCGAACAGGTAGATCTCGGGTTTGGCCACGAGCGCGCGGGCGATGGACAGGCGCTGCCGCTGCCCGCCGGACACGTTCGTGCCGCCCTGGGAGATCGGCGCCTGCAGGCCCTCGGGCATCGCCTCGACGAAGTCGCGGGCCTGGGCGATCTCCAGCGCCTCCCACAGCTCCTCGTCGGTGGCGTCCGGGTTGCCGTACCGCAGGTTGCTCGCGACCGTGCCGGTGAACAGGTACGGCTTCTGCGGCACCAGGCCGATGCGTGTCCAGAGCATCCGGGGATCGAGGTCGCGTACGTCGACCCCGTCGATCAGCACGGCGCCGGACGTGGCGTCGACCAGCCGGGGGACCAGGGAGACCAGGGTCGTCTTCCCCGACCCGGTGCTGCCGATCACGGCGGTCGTCTGTCCGGCGGTCACGCGGAAGGAGACGCCGGACAACACCGGCGCCGCCGCGCCCGGATAGCGGAACCCGACGTCACGCAGCTCCAGGTCGGCCCGGCGGTCCACCTGGCGTACGGGGCGCTCGGGCGGGCGCACCGACGACTCGGTGTCGAGCACCTCGGCGATGCGCTCCGCGCAGACCGCGGCGCGCGGAATCATGATCGAGATGAAGGTGGCCATCATCATCGACATGAGGATCTGCAGCAGGTACATGAGGAACGCGGTCAGGGCGCCCACCTGCATCTCGCCGCTGTCCACCCGGGCGGCGCCGAACCACAGCACGGCGACGCTGGAGGCGTTGAGGATCAGCATCACGGTGGGGAAGATGAGCGCGGTCAACCGCCCGACGCGCAGCGCCGTCCCGGTCAGCGCGTCGTTCGCCTCGGCGAAGCGGCGGGTCTCCTCGCGTTCGCGGACGAAGGCCCGCACCACGCGGATGCCGGTCAGCTGCTCGCGCAGCACCTGGTTCACCTCGTCGATGCGGGTCTGCATGGCGCGGAACTGGGGGACCATGCGGAAGACGATCAGCCCGATCGAGACCAGCAGCACCGGGACGCAGACCAGCATGAGCCACGACAGCCCGACGTCCTGACGCAGGGCCATGATGATGCCGCCGACTCCCATGATGGGCGCGGCGACCAGCATCGTGCAGGTCATCACCACGAGCATCTGGACCTGCTGGACGTCGTTGGTGTTACGCGTGATCAGCGAGGGCGCCCCGAACTGGGCGACCTCCCGCGCGGAGAAGCCGCTCACCCGGTGGAAGACCGCCGACCGGACGTCCCGGCCGAACCCCGCCGCCACCCGCGCGCCGTAGTAGACCGCCGCGATCGAGCAGGCGATCTGCACGAAGGACACGGTCAGCATCCAGCCGCCGGTGGCCAGGATGTAGCCGGTGTCGCCGGTGGCCACCCCCTGGTCGATGATGTCGGCGTTCAGGCTCGGCAGGTAGAGGGAGGCGATGGTGCCGACCAGCTGGAACAGCACCACCGCCGTGAGCGCGGACGAGTAGGGCCGCAGGTACGTGCGGAGAAGCCGGGTCAGCACGGCTCTGGTCCAGGGCGGGCGGCGCGTCGCAGGAGGGGCAAAATCATGCGGAACACGGTATATGAGCAGCTAGCTTGCGCACGCATGGTTTTTCGGGGTGAGCCGCGGTGGCGGTGCCGCCGTCCGGGAGGGTGTCCGCCGCGTGTCGTTCAGCGTGGTGCCGGAGCCGGCCCGGGTTGAGTGGCCGGGTCCGGAGCGGGTTGAGTGGCCGGGTCCGGGACGGTAGCGCGGCCGGTTTGCGGGCCGGGCGCGTGGCCGGCCGTGAGGCGTGGGGCGAGGTCGCTCGTGGGGCGTGGGGCGAGATCGGCCAGGGCGACGACGCCGACCGGGTGCCCGTCGACCACCACGGGAAGCTGCTGCACGTCCTTCTCGCGCATCAACCGCGCGGCCTCGGCCACATCCTGGTCCGGGCCGACGGTCACCACGTCACTGGTGCACAGCGTCGCCAGCGGAGTGGTGGAGAGGTCCCTGCCCTCGGCGACCGCGCGTACGACGATGTCCCGGTCGGTCACCAGACCGCGGAGCCGGCCGTCCCCGACCACCGGCACGTCGCCGATCCCGCGGTCGCGCATCAGCTTGGCGGCCTTCGCCACCGGGGCCTCCTCCGGCAGCGTCACCGGATCGCGCGTCATGACCTCTTCCACCTTGTGCGGCATCACGGCCTCCTCGGGGTCCGGGGGACGGACCGGGTTCGCGGCGGTCTCGCGGGTGGGGCTCCCGCGAGACCTTCGTACCCGTCGCGGCCGCGACTCGGTAGGGGAGAAAGACTGATGACGAGGGGGCCGGGGTCAGCGACGGACGCGTCCGCCGCGCCAGCCGCCGCGCCAGGAGTTCACCCCGGCGGTGCCGACGCCGGCCTGGTGCAGGGCGAGCAGGCAGAGACCGAGGGCGATCAGCGCGGTCATGCCGATGCCGATGCTCGCGTTGAGGAGATCGAGGAGGAAGGCGATCCCGAAGACGACCGCCGCGGCGATGGCGAGCATTGTTACCTCACTTCCGGGTCAACTGGGCTAGTAACGCGTGGTACTCGTGCAGGGCCAGGCGCAGCGCCTCGGTGTCGCCCCGCTCGTTGTCCTTCCACTGGTCGAGCAGCGCCTGACGGCGGGTGGTGAAGGCCGACAGGGCCTCCTCCACGAGCGCGTCCGCCTGTTCGATCGAGTGACGGGGATCGTCGACGAACCCCGACTTGATCTCGCGCCACCGGCCTTCCAGCGTCTCGTCCAGGACGGACGCCGCGCCGGAGGCCGCGGTCGTGGTGGTGGCGGGGTAGGCCACGGGGCCGTCCACGGAGGGAACGGCAGGGGTGCCGGCGGTGGTGTACGCCGTGGTCTCCGTGGTGGTGTCCGTGGCGGTGTCCGCCGTGGTGCCGGTCCCGGTGTGCGCGGTGGTGTCCGCCGTGGTGCCGGTTCCGGTGTCGCCGTAGGCCGTGGCGTCCCCGGCCGTCAGGCCGTCCCGGGCGTACCCGGTGCCGTCCGTCCCGGCGTCGGCGTCCCGGATCTCGTACGCGCCGTTGGCGGTGTTGTCGTAGGTCCGGTCGCCCTCGATGTCGTCGTCGACGCGGCCGCCCGCGACGAGGCGGTCGCCGTCGGCGGTGTGCCCGCCGCCGGTCCGGGGCGACGTGAGGACGTCGTCGCCCGCCTGGCCGTACGGCTCACGGAAGCGGCGGCCGTCGCCGTCCGCGTCCGCGTCCGCTTCGGTTGTCCCGTCCGCGCGGTCGCGGGTGTCCCGCGCCGTGGCGTCGGTGTAGCCGGCGGTGTACGCATCGCTGGCCTCGCTGGGGGAGTAGACGGGGCCGGGGCCCTCGTGCTCGTCCCGTCCGGCGTCCGCGAGGGCCCTCTCTCTGCGCGCCTCCTCCTCGAGGGGCTCGGGGGTCTCGGGAGTCGGCTGCTCGGCGACCTCGCCGCGCTCGTCGTGCCTGTTCGTCCGCATCGTCATCGCCTCGCCTTCCGCACGTCCGCGTGGTGACCGTTCATCGTGGCGCCGTCGTAGCCGTCGGCGGTGTACGCGGCGCCGTTGACGTGGTCCTCGGGAGAAACCTCGGCGCCGTCGCCGAGAAGCTCCTGGAACAGCGCACGGTAGTGGACCATCGCCTGACGGAGCTCCTCCGTCGTGGCGTCCTGCCGGGCGGCGCGGCTGCTGATGTCGTGGGCCTTGCGGTAGTGGTCGATCGTGGCGGCGTGCGCGACCGACAGGTCGCTCAGACGCTGCTCGAACTCGTCCGTGGGATAGCCGCGCTCCGCCATCACGGCGGTGACCAGCGCGTCCGCCTCGGTCACGGCGAAGCCGGGAGCGTCGACGAACCGCTCCTGCACCTCGGTCCACTTCCTCGCGTACTGCTCCCGGGTCTGCGGGTCGAGCGGGCGGATGTCCAGCTTGGCGTGGCGCTCCTCGCGGGCGAGCAGCTCCTGCTCGGCCTCCTTACGGCTGTCGCTCTCCCGCACCGTCCGTTCGTACTCGGGCCCGAACCGGTCGCGCAGGTGGCGCCGGCGGTTGCTGGCCGACACCAGGTAGCCGACTGCCAGGATCACCAGCACGGCGACGATCACGACGGCCACCCATGCTACGGCGTTCATATCTGCCTCCAGGGGTGAGTGCGTTGTTCATCCGCACTGCCCGGGAATGCGGCCTTCACGCCTTGCGTAATCGTGGATTCTGCGGGTAAAGGGCGGTTGACCAGCAGAGGAGGTAGCCATGGGCTTCGGGGCCAGTCTCGCCTTCATCGCGGTCGGCGCGGTCCTCGCGTTCGCCGTTAAATGGGACGTTCCTGGAATCGACCTACAAATGATCGGCTGGATTCTCATGCTTGTGGGAGTCGTCGGCATGGTGCTGACTACTCGCTACACGCGCCGTCCGCGGACGACCGAGGAGACGGTGGAGACCATCGAGCCGGACACGATGTACACCGTGGATCCGGCGGCCGAGCCGCACGTCCGCGTCCAGGAGACCGAGTCGCACACCGCCGTCCACCCGGGCGAACGCCACGTGCACGTACGCGAGGAGACCAGGCCCCTGCCCCGCGACGGTGTGTGAGCCGTACGGTCAGGGACTGGTGCCCGCCGCGTCCGTGGCGTCACGGGCCTCGGCGAGGACCCGGGCGACGTGAGAGTCGTCCCCAGCGGACACCTCATGAAAGCCCTGCTCGGGGTCGTAGGCGATGTCGAGCCCGTTGTCGACCAGCCGGCTCGCCCACCGTAGGGCGGTGTTGAGCTTGTCCTTGGGGACCCGACGGCCCTGGGACGCGGCGGAGAGGTTCCGAAGGTTGGTGGCGGGGCCGCTCTGGCTGTGCTCGCGCCGGAGCTTCCAGGGCAGGGCACGGCTGTGGTCGGTCATCGGCTTGGACAAGCCGGCCGCGCGCTTCGCCTGCAGGACGCCCGACTCCGTGACGCCGAAGTGCTCGGCGAGGCGGGCGTTGGTCCATCCCTCGCCGGCCAGCCGGACGAGTTCTTCCTGGTCGATCCGCGCCTTCCTGCCCATGATCGCCAGCCTAGGCCCACCGGCGCGGTTCGTGTACGCACGAGAGCGGAAACTGCGCTAAGGTTTGGATGTGCCCGGGGAGACCAGGGCAACGGGACGTAGCGCAGTTTGGCAGCGCACTTGACTGGGGGTCAAGGGGTCGTGGGTTCAAATCCCGCCGTCCCGACACTGTTGTAGCAGGTCAGAGGCCTGATCACTCTCCAAGTGATCAGGCTTTTTTGATGTCTGACCGTCGTTTGACCGTGAAGCTGAACGTGCCGACCGCTCCCGACCGGTACCTCTCAATACCGGAGCTGACCAGGGGATCCACGGTCAACGAAGGTGCGCGTGGCCGCCGTGTTCAAATGAGCTTCCCTCGTCATCCAGGGAACTGTCCGTTTTGGCGGAATCCAGCGGTGGCGGATCTACTATGTAAAGAGTGGGTGTCTTTAGAAGCGTCCCAAGAGGAACCGCTCTCGTGCGGGTCGTGGCGGACAGCCATTCGAGATGGACTCCGGGCCTTCCTAATCACCCAGCTGCTCGCCGCACTCGGACCCGATCGTGTTCACGAGGCGTGAGAGACCCGAAGGTTGTGGGCGAGGTTGGTGCTAAGGACGCCAACCACGAGAGCCACCCCCGTACTCCTGGGAAGCGCATCAGGGCTTTAGAAGTTCGACCATCAGAACCTTTACCCGGTCGTAGATCTCGTTCCTTATCACGCGCACAGCATCTATGCCTTGCCCGGCCGGGTCGTCGAGTTTCCAATCCTCGTACCGTTTGCCGGGGAGGATAGGGCATGCGTCACCGCAGCCCATGGTGATGATCACGTCGGATGTCTGAACGGCATCGGCAGTGAGGAGCTTCGGGCTTTCGGCACTGATGTCGATGCCGACCTCGCGCATGGCATCGACGGCGACGGGATTGACCTGCTCCGCGGGCGCCGACCCGGCTGACCGGACCTGGACGCGGTCGCCAGCCAGATGAGCGAGCCAGCCGGCCGCCATCTGGGAACGGCCGGCGTTGTGTACGCACACGAACAGGACGCTGGGCATCGGGGGCATGGATGGTCCCTTCGATCTGTTTTGAGCTCCTGATATTCGCTCTGGCTGATGGCGTTCACGGCACGCCTTGCCCTGCTCTCCTGCCGTAGTGCGTCGCTTCGGTGCGGAGGCGTTGCCGATCACGACGTCGCTCACCCTGAAACGCCGCCAGCCCGGAGGAGGCGGAACGCCTCAGGTTGCCTGACGCGACCAGGAGGTTCCACCACTTCTCGAAGCGGTGCTCCTGCTGAGTGCAACCGAAGGCTCCTTCGTCGCTGTCCGCCGTAGCCAAGATGACGCGAGGCGACAAGGGGCGTCGTCGGTTTCCATCCTCCTGACGTACGCCGCCTCGGTCCACCAGACCTCCTGCCGCTCCGCGATTGCCGCCGGCCGCCGGGAACAGTGGTAATCCCGTCTGCTGTGCCCGCTACGAGAGCAGTAGATACGCTCCTGCGGCTACGGCGGCGGCGACAGGCGGTGTGCACAACCAAGCGATCAGAAGGTCACGGACCGTCTTCTTATTGAGCCTGGAGAGATCATTGGCCGCGATGCCGGAGATGGCCCCTGCCGACACCTGCGTGGTCGACATAGGCAAACCCAATATGGCGCCCAGTCCGACGAGGCTCGCGGTCGTGAGGTTGGCGGTGAAACCTTCGACATGAGGAATCTTGATAACGGAGTACGCGAGCCGGTCGGCGATGCGAGAGCCCGCCACGACACCCCCGATGGCCATGGCCGCAGTGACGGCGAACAGCAGGCCGGTCGGGGTCATCCCGCCCACCAGCGCGAAGGTGCCGATAGCAACGATCTTGGGCGCGTCGTTGAGGCCCCGGGCGAAGCTCGCCAGGCCGCTTGTCGCCCAGTGAGCGATTCCGATGGCTTGCTGCGCTTTGGTCGGCTCGACCTGTCTCGTCAAGGTCGCGACCGGTGCAGCATCGCCGTCAAAGACCGGAGCCTGGATTCTTTCCTTCCTCGCAGTACGGATCGTCACGACTTTCCGGGTGATGATTCCTAATACGGCTGAGATGGCGTAGGCCACCAGGATGCTCAGCAGCAGCGGCTGCACGACCTTCCCGAGCAGTCCGTTCCACTCGACCGCGGAGCTGGCGAACAAGCTTCCTGCGCCGAGAAGCGAGCCGACCAGGGCATGGGTGGTGGAGACGGGCAACTTCAGGACGGTAGCCAAGACGACCCAGAAGATGGTTCCGATCAGCACCGCGACCGTGAAAGCCGGGGTGGGCTTGGCGGAGACGATCCCTTTGGAGAACAGATCGGTCATCTTCGAGGCCAACGTCAACGAGACGAGGCAGCCGAGGGTGGTGGCTACGGTGCCCCATGCGATGGCCGTGCGGATTTTCGTCACGCCCGCGCCGGCGAGCGTGGCGACACCCTTCGGTACGTCGTTCGCTCCGTTGGCGGCGGCCAGTAAGAGCACGAGCACAAGTACGAGCACTTCCATGGGTATGCCTCCGGGAGGTAGCGGTGCTCGTGTGGGAGCGCGCGCAGCGAGAGGTATGGCTGGGCTGGACTACACGTCCGCGGGCATCAAACTGAAGAGCAATCTCGAAACCGGCGCATCAGGCGCCGTCTTCCATAGGGTCAGCAGCCGCAGTTGCCTTCTGGGCCGTCGCACGTCCTGCGGCCGGAGTGGCACCGCCCGGCCACGGACCAGTTGCAGCCCTGTGCCGTGAGCAACCGCGGCGAACGGTCCGCGGTACAGCGCAGCCGGCGCCGTGGCGGACTGACACAATGTCGTCGTTGATGTCGACTCTCAGAACGGAGCCGACTGAGCCGATGATCTGTGAGGCGATGAGACGGACCTTCCCGGCGCCGCTGCCCAGGTCGAGCACCCGCTCGCCCGGTCGTACGTAGCCGACGGGATCTCCGCAGCCGTAATCCTTCGCCAATACATCTGAGGGAATTGCCGCAAGGTATTGCGGATCAGGGCAGCGCGGGCCGCCTCGGGGACCCGCGACGCGGCGCTGTAACGCTGTAGCGCTGTTGTACGGCCTTTTCGACGTTCACGCTAACATCACCGGCCTTTGGATCGTAGATCCCCTGTCCGACGGCAATAGCGTCAGGACTATCGGAGCTATCGTCAAGACCTGTGGATGAAGATCCTGTGAACGGCTATTGACTGGTCCCGTGGCGAAGGTCGACTCGATGGGTTGGTCGTGCGCAGATGTACCCAGCGCTCCGCGGGAGAGCAATGATCCAGACCTGTGGATCTGACGGGAAGGGTGCACCTTCCCGAATCAGCTGATCATGGTTTCGAGATTAGGCCGACGCGCCAACTTCGGTCGGGACGTTGCTGTTGTTGAGCAACTGGTCGGCGCGGGCAAGCCTGCCTGCTG
The DNA here is from genome assembly GCF_040675265.1 of Microbispora sp. NPDC049633. NCBI lineage: Bacteria > Bacillati > Actinomycetota > Actinomycetes > Streptosporangiales > Streptosporangiaceae > Microbispora > Microbispora sp. NPDC049633. Next base: position 83,439 of record NZ_JBFAOO010000003.1, on the reverse strand, counting down.
CTGAATGTTTCTACTATTTTGGTCTGTCCGGAAATATGCCATCGCGGCCGGGCTCTCGGCGTGGCAGTCAGGTGAACTTCTCGGAAATTGGCGCTACCAAATCGCATTGATATCTGTAAATATCGGTGCGGATGGTGCCGGAAGTGGCGCTTCGGGTCATGTAACGACAGGTCGGCTGGTGCGGTGCAGCAGGACGTCGTGCGGTATGTCATGTCAAGGGGAGGCCTAGCGTGCGTGACTCGTCAGTACATCTCGACCGGATCGGTGATTTTTGGTGAGCCCGGCGTTGCCCCGCCGGGCGCTGGCCGAGTACGTGGGCACGCTGCTGCTAGTGACGGTGGTGGTCGGGTCGGGGATCATGGGGCAGGAGCTTTCGCCCGATGACGTGGGGCTCCAGTTGCTGGAGAACTCGATGGCGACGGTCTTCGGGCTCGGGGTGTTGATCCTCATTCTCGGCCCGATCTCCGGGGCGCACTTCAATCCGGTGGTCACGCTGGCCGACTGGTGGGTGCACCGCAAGCTTTCGCTCTCCGACGTGGCGGTCTACGCCGCCGCCCAGATCGCCGGCGCCATCAGCGGGGCCGTGCTGGCCAACGCGATGTTCGGCAAGGCCGCCGTCACCTGGTCCACGCACGACCGCTCGGCCGGGAACCTCCTACTCGGCGAGGCGGTCGCCACGGCGGGGTTGGTGCTCGTCATCTTCCTGCTGGTCCGCGCGGAGAACGCCCGCCTGGCGCCGGTCGCGGTCGCCTCCTATATCGGCGCGGCGTACTGGTTCACCTCGTCGACTAGCTTCGCGAATCCGGCCGTGACCATCGGCCGGGCCTTCTCGGACACCTTCGCCGGGATCGCCCCGTCCTCGGTGCCGGGGTTCGTCGTCGTCCAACTGATCGGCGGCGTGATCGGTCTTGCCCTGGTCGCCGGGCTGTACGGCCGGGATGCGGGCGCTGCGACGACCGGACGTGTGGACGCCGACCCTCTGCTCGCCGATCGCACGCTGTGATCTGGTGGAATTGGCCGACATGCTGCATGGCGTAATTCCGAAAAGTATCGTAATGGTCACGTAACACGGGTCGTGTGCACGCATAGGCAATCTTGTCAAGACCCTTGACCATTGCCGTCGGCCCCTTTTAATGTGCACCTGTCGGCTGAATCGATAGTTATCTATGTAATTACCCGGTTGAGATGGGGGCGTTCTGTGGAAGGAAAGGAGCGCACCGCATCCTCCACTACATCGCATTCGACTCTGGCGGTAGACGCCCTTGCCGGCTGGCGGGGATCGTACGTCTGGGCCACGCTCATCGGCTTGGCCATCGGCGTGCTGCTCTGCGTCCTCAATGTGCTGGTCCTGTTCCGCACCGGCACGTCCTTCGGAGGGTCGGCGCTGGTGGCCGCGCTGGGCGCGGCGCTGCTCCGGGTGGCGGGGGCGCTCAGCTGGCAGGGCCTCTTCGTCGTCTTCTCCATCGCGTCCAGCGGATACATGGCCACGGCCGCGCTGGACACGGGCATCGGAGCCGTCGTCCTGCGGGCCGGTGAGCTGCCGGCCTGGGGTTTCCTGGTGGTGCTGGCGATGGCCGCGAACGCCGTGGGCATCCTCCTCGGCGGGCTCGTCGCGCGGACGCTGGTGGTCGCCGAGAGGCTGCCCTACCCGACCCTGAAGCCGGCCATTACCCTGATGGCGTCGCTCAGCAGCCCCAAGGACGGGGAGAGCGACCGGCTCGGCCGTATGCTTCCCATCGCCGCCGGCGTGGGCGCCGCGTCGGCCCTGGGGGTCGCCCTGTGGGGCCACGAGGTCACGCCGGAGGTCACGGGCACCCATCTGGCCCTGGCCCTCTCGCCGTTGTTGTACGGGGTCGGGTTCCTCATCGGCCCGCGCGCGTGCGCCTGGCTTGCGGCCGGCGCGGCGTACACCGTCGTCGTGTGGGCGGTCCAGGACGGCACAGAGGGCCGGTCCGTGGCGTACACCGACCATCTGTCCTATCCCTGGGTGCTCGCCGCCGGCGTCGGCCTCATCCTCGGCTACTCCCTCGCCTCGATCGCCCGGGTCCGCGGCCCGCTGGCGCGTTCCCTCCAGGGCGGCCGTCTGCTCCCGGGCCGTACGCGGTGGCTCGCCGTCGCCGTCCTCGTGGGAACGGCGCTCCTGGCGCTGGTGTACCCGTCCCTTCTGCGCTACATCGGCTACGGCCTGCTCGGCGTCGTGCTGCTCGCCGTGATGACCGTGTTCCTCACCCGGGCCGGCGGCGAGATCGGGCTGGTGCCGTTGTCTCCGGCGCTGTACTTCAGCGTCGTGGCCTTCGCCATATCCGGCGCGGACCAGACGGCGGCGTTGCTCATGGCCTCGACCATCTGTTGCGCGGCCCTCGCCGCCGTGTACTTCACGTACTCGGTGAAGGTCGCCCACGACCGTCCCGAGGGCCTGTCCGAGCCGCCCAGGCGGCTGACGGGCTGGACGCAACTGGCGGGCGGCCTGGCCGGTGCAGTGGTCGGCGTCCTGGTGATCGCGGTGCTCAGCCGCGCGGGTGTGCTCGGAGGACGTTCCTTCCCCGCCCCTGTGGCCACCGCGGTCCAATTCGTGGACGCCACCGTCCGGGGATCGACCGAATACCCCGCCACCGTGGCCCTCGCGCTGGCCGTTTCGGGCCCGCTGGGTTTGGGCCTGGCCTTCACCTCGGCCATGCCCACGATGATCGGCCTCGGGGTGCTGCTTCCCCCCGCCGACTCGCTGACCCTTGCCGCCGGAGGCCTGACCCAGTGGCTGCTCACCCGCCGCAACCCCGGCCGGCGCAGCGGCACCGAGATCGTCGCCTCCGGCCTGATCATCGGCGAGGGCCTGATCACCGTCGCGGTGCTCATCGTGCGGGAGGTCCTGAGGTGACCCGCCACCTGGGGCATGCGCCCCGCCAACGACTCTCTCCGCCATGTCGCGGCGGGGAGCGGGCCGGAGAGCGCGGCAGAGATCACAGTGGAGGAGGTGATACCTATGATCGCCATTTCCATGATCGAGAACGCCGAAGTGTCCGAGAAGCAGACCGACTGCTGCACCGCCATGCGCGGCCGGAAGAACCTCGACGTCGTGACCAGCATCATGGCCAACGACCCCGACGGCTGCGAGTGACCGTGGCCGGCGGACCGTACGACACAGGTATCCCCTGCCGCGCCCTCCAATTCCCGGCCCACCCCCTCACCCACCCCCCGGCGGCACCACGGACACCGTTTCTGGGAGACACACCATGCTTGTGAGCCCGAACACCGTCACCTTCTCGGTGGAGCTCCCCGAGGGCACCCTGGACCCGGCCTATCTCGACGAGAGCGGCAAGGTGAGCGTCCTCGCCAACGCGGTGTCCGGATCGATGGACATCGTCACCCCCGCCGAGGTCGCCGTGCTGGAACGAGTCCGCGCCGGAGACGCCGCCGTCGACCGTGAGCTCGTAGCCGGCCTGCTGGAGCGCGGATACGTCTGCACCGACCCGGCCGAGGAGGAGGCGCGCTACCGCGCCATCGTCGACGGCTACTTCCAGGCGATCCAGGAAGCGCCGTTCCAGTTCATGTTCATCCCGTCGTTCGTGTGCAACCTGGCGTGCCCGTACTGCTTCGAGGGCGAGCTGACCACCAAGAGCCCGCGCATGGACGAGGAGATGATCGAGGCCGCGTTCGACACCATCCCCGAGATCCAGGACCGGCACCAGAACTCCGGCCCGCCGTACATCACCCTGTTCGGCGGGGAACCGCTGCTGGACACCGCGTACCAGCGCGGCGCCGTCGAGCAGATCCTGCGCGGCTCGTACGACCGCGGCTACCCGGTCACCGCGATCACCAACGGCGTGGCACTGGACGCGTACGTGCCGATGCTGCTCAAGTACGGCTGCGAGGAGGTCCAGGTCAGCCTGGACGGCACGCCGAGGACCCATGACACCCGGCGGGTGTTCCGCAACGGCAAGCCGACGTTCGAGCTCATCGAGCGCAGCATCGACGTGGCCGCGGAGGCCGGCATCCGCGTGCTGATCCGGGTGCTCGTCGACGAGGACAGCGTGGACGACATGCCGCGCTTCGCGGAGTTCGCACAGGCCAAGGGGTGGCTCGACCACCCGAAGATCCGCCTGTTCAACGGCTTCACCAAGGCCACCACGTTCCTGTACGTCACCCCTGACCACCCCGAGGAGAAGCGCAAGCGCATGGTCCGGGGGGATGTCAAGGCCGGGCTCCAGGAGGCCTTTTGGCGCATGGTTCAGCAGAACCCCCTGGTGGACCGCATGCTGCAGCCCGACCTGGCCCGCATCAGGTCGGCCGTCCTGGAGGGCGACCGCCTACGGCCCAACCTCCAGGGGTGCAGCGCCGGCACGAGCGTCGTCGCCTTTGACCCCAACGGCAAGATCTACGGCTGCCCGGAGACCGTGGGCCGTCCCCAGCACGCCTGCGGGACGTTCTACCCCGAGTTCAGCTACGCGGCCGGCTATCGGGATCCGTGGCGGCACCGCCACGTGGACACCGTGCCCATGTGCCGCGACTGCAACGTGAAGTTGTTCTGCGGAGGCGGCGGCTGCCCCATCAAGGCGTGGGCGGCCAACGGCGGCGACTTCAACACCTGCTACTGCCCCAAGGTGTCCAGCATCACGACGCGTGTCGAGACCCAGTTGGCCTATCTGCTGCCCATGGCGCTGCGCCGGCAGCAGGAGCACGCGAACCGACCGGAAGGAGAAGAGGGAACGTGGGAGCAGATGACACGCGTGGGTTCGTTTCCCTGGATGAGCTGATCCGGCCGGGGACGGTGGCTGAGACGCTCGCCGAGCCGGACGCCTGCGGATGCGCCCCGGCGACCGCGGACCAGGCGGCGGGCTGCTGCGCAGCCCCGGCCGACCAGGGTCCCGTTCCCGTCGAGACGCACGTCAAGAAGCGCTACGACGCGCTGGCGGTGCAGGGCACCAGCACGCTGTGCTGCTCTCCCACGTCGGTGTACACCCCGGAGGAACTCGCCGAGATCCCCGACTGGGTCCTGGAGCTGTCCAGTGGCTGCGGCTCGCCCATGAACGCGATCGGCCTGCGCCCCGGGCAGACGGTCGTGGACTTCGGCTGCGGTGCCGGGCTGGATCTGCTGATCGCCGCGCGCCGGGTGGGTGAGACGGGCCGGGTCATCGGCGTCGACGCGTCGATGCAGATGGTCAGGACGGCTCGGCGCGCGGCCAAGGAGATGGGGCTCAAGAACATCGACGTGCGGGTCGGCGACATCCGGCGCCCGCCGGTGCGTGAGGCCAGCGTGGACGTGGTCATGAGCAACTGCGTCCTCGGCATGTTCCCCGACAAGAAGGAAGTGCTCCACGCGGTCGCGGCCGTCCTGCGCCCCGGAGGGGTGGCGGTGATCTCCGACGTCGTGTACTCCGACGACGGCCCGCCCCCGGCGGACGTGGCGGCCGGCGAGTCCGCCGGCGCGGAGGACTTCGCCCGGTGCGTGGTGGGCATGACCGAGAGCCAGTACCGCGACCTGGTGCTCGGCGCGGGCTTCGGCAGCGTGGACATGCGCAGCGACGGGCTCGTTCCGTACCGCGACGGCGCGCAGGTCACCAGTGCCATGATCTTCGCCTACCGGGACGACAGCCCCGCGCGACCGTGCTGCTGACCGGCGGCTCGCCCGCGCTCTTCCGGGAGGTCGGCCTCCGGGCGGACGACTACGCCGAGGTACGGCTCGAACGCGCCAGGACCGTCGATCTGGTGTGGCGCGGCGACGGCCTGGAAAGCAGCGTGACCAGCCGTGACGAGGGGTGCTGTGCCCGGGTCATCGGCCGGTCGGGGTCGGCGTTCGCGTCGAGCACCGCCATGGACGCCGGGCCGGTGCTGCGTAGGGCCGCGCGCGACGCCGTCGAACTGGGGTGTGCGGCGGGACGCCTCGCCGCACACCGGCCCTACCGGGACGACCGTCCCGGTGAGAGCGGTGAGCTCGCGGAGACGGTCGGCCTGGCGGAGAAGATGGAACTGCTCGGCGCCTACCACGCGGCGGCGCTGGCGGCGCATCCCGGCGTGACCGGGGCGCTGGTCTACTACCGCGAGTCGGTCGCGGACGTGGAGCTGCTCACCAGCGAGGGGACCGGCGTCTCCTACCGGCGCAGGGACCTGACGCTGCAGATCACCGTCTACGCCGACGGCGGCGCCGCGAGGACCGCCGGCTCCGTGTCGGCCGGCAGCGGCGGCGACTTCTCCGTGGTGCGGGGCCTGGCCCCGGACGTGGAGGCCGCCGTCGCGACCGCGGTGGACCTGCGCGCCGCCCCCGTAGTGGCGCCGGGGGAGTACGACGTGGTCTGCGACGGCCCGCTGGCCGGCATTTGGGCCCACGAGACGATCGGGCATCTCGCCGAGGCCGACCACCACCTCGGGGACGCGCCTCTGCAACGGTCCCTGGCCCCCGGACGCCGGCTCGGCCCGCCCATGCTGACGATCACCGATCACCCCGGACGTCCCGGTGCGCGGGGATTCGTACCGGTGGACGACGAGGGCACGGCGGGGTCTCCGGTGGAGCTGCTGCGCGACGGTGTCGTCACCCGGCCCCGGCTGCACGATCGCTCCACCGCGGCGGCCTTCCATGAGGACCCCACCGGCAACGCCAGAGCCCTGAACTTCCGCCACCCGCCGCTGCCCCGGCTGCGGACGATCGCCATCGCCCCCGGCGCCGCGTCCGAGGAGGAGATGATCGGCGGTGTGGCGCGTGGGCTGCTGGCCCGCGGCGTGCTCGGCGGGCAGACCGACCGCGCCGGATTCACCTTCCTGCCGGCGGAGTGCCGGGAGATCCGCGACGGCGAGGTCCGCGGACGGGTCAGAGGCGTGGTGCTGTCCGGTGACGTGCTCGGCGCCTTCGCGGCCATCGACGCGATCGGCCGTGAGCAGTGGCGCGGCGACACATCGGCGAGCTGCGGCAAGCAGGGCCAGAACGCGCTGCCGGTCAGCTCCTGGGCCCCCACGCTGCGATTGCGAGGCATACGTGTCACCTCTGGCTGACCGGCTGGAACAGGTCGGCGCGGAGGCCGCGGCCCGCGCCGACCACTGGGAGATCATGTCAGTCGAGCGCGACGACACCGTGGTGGAGGTCGGCTCGGGCATGCCCGACCTGGTCAGGTCCGCGCACGAGACGGCGCTGTGCCTGCGGGTGCACCGCCACGGCCGGGTGGGCACGGCCACCACGACCCGCCTCGACGACGTGCACGGGCTGGTCGGTGAGGCCGTACGGAACGCGGCTCACGGGCCCCCGGCGTCACGCGACCCGGTCATCGGGAGGAACGCCGCCCCTGAGGCTGTCGAGAGGTCCGCCGCGGATCAGGGCACCCGATCCGTACGGCTCCTGGCCGAGCAGCTGGGCGCGCTGCAACGCTCGGCCGGGCTGACCGTGCACGGCACGGTGACCCGGACCGAACAGGCGGTGCACCGCGCGGCCCCGGACGGGCGGACCACGACCTCGGACCGGTTCTTCCACATCGCCGCGCTGGCGGAAGGGTCGGCCGTCCAGCTGCCCTGGACCGGCTGGACCCGGACTCCGGCGGTGCCCGCCGCGCTCTCCGCGTGGCTGGAGGCCGCGGCCGGCTGGGACGGGCTGCCCGCCGCCGACGCGCCCTCCGGCGACCACGACGTGCTGCTCGCCCCGTCCGCGGTGCACACCCTGCTCACCCCGCTGGTCACCGCGCTGAACGGCACCGCCGTCACTGCGGGCCGCTCGTTCGTCGCCGGGCATCTGGGCGAGCCGCTCCTGCACCCCTCGATCGGCCTGCGCGACCATCCCTCGGAGCCGGCCGTGCCGGACGAGGAAGGCACCGGCGGGCTGGCCTGGCCGGGCAGCGACGACGACGGCGTGCCGTGCGCGCCCCTCACACTGGTCGAGCGGGGCGTCCCGGTCCGGGCGTACCACAGCGTTCGTACGGCGGCCGCGTGTGAGACGGCGCCCACCGGGCACGGGTTCCGGGGCAACGCCCTGCGCCGTACGGTTCTCAAGCCCGCCACGCCGGTGCTCAACGGCGCGACGCTGTCCGCCGGACCGGCCGACGTCGGTTCCTTCGACGACCTGCTGGCCGGTGTCCGCGAGGGGGTGCTCGTCGAGTCGCTGATGGGCGGACACCAGCGCGCCGGCCTCTCACCGGTCGTCGAGGGCAGGCTGCGGCTCGGGTTCCTGATCAGGGACGGACGGGTGGCCGGGATCCTCCGGCAGCGTCCGATCGCCCTGGACCTGCGTGAGGTGCTCGGCCGCCGCTTCCGCGCGGTCAGCGACCGCCGGTGGGCCGTCAGCAGGATCTGGTCGGGCCGCATGCCGTTCGTGCTGGCCGGCGGGACATGACGCGAGGAGCGGCCGATGTATGACGTGATCGTGGTCGGCGGCGGCGTCACCGGGGCCGCGAGCGCCGCCCTGCTCGCGCGGGAGGGTCTGCGGGTCCTGGTGTGCGACCGAACCAGCCTGCCCGCCCCGGCCGTCTCCACCCACTTCTTCGGCCCGACGACGCTGTCCTTCCTGGACAGGCTCGGCGTGCTGGATGAGGTGCTCGCCACCGGCGCGCCACCGCTGCGACGCTGGCACCTGGAGGTCGAGGGCGGGTACTACGGGGCGCCCATGCTGCCCCGCTCGCCGTACCACTACAACCTGTGCGTACGCCGGGAGACCCTCAGCGGGGTCCTGCTGCGCGCCGCGAGCCGGCACGGGGCCGAGATCAGGGAACGCAGCCCGGTGCGGTCCCTCTGCTGGGACGGTGACCATGTCATCGGGATCGAGGGCTCGGGGTGGTCGGAGAAGGCGAGGATCGTCGTGGGCGCGGACGGGCGGGGATCTCCGACCGCCCGTCACGTCGGCGCGGCCACGACCTTCGACGCCGGGGCCATGCGCTGCACGTTCCACGCCTACTGGGAGGACGTCGTCCCCCTGCCCTCGCCCGCGCTGGAGCTGTGGCACGACGACGGCCACGTGCTCCAAGCCGGCCCGTGCGACGGCGGGCGGTGGGTGATCATGTTGTCGGCGCCCGTGGGAGAGTACGCGGCCCTCCGGGGAGACGAGGGGTACGAGCGCCTGCTCCGGTCGATCCCCGCCATGGCGGACCGGTTGCGTGCGGCACGGCGGGTCTCGCCCGTGTACGCGTCGAAGAGCCTGCGGAACTTCCACCGCGAGCCGGCGGGGCCGGGCTGGCGGCTGGCGGGCGACGCCTACTGCCACAAGGACCCGCTGTTCGGGGCGGGCATCACCGACGCCTGCGCGGCGGCGGAGGCACTCGCCGCCACCGTGCCCCTCGCGGTGGACGGCGACACGCCGCAGGCCCGGGAGAGCTACGCGACCACCCTGGACGAGCGCGTCGGGCGCAAGGTCCGCGCGGGTCTGGCGGGGCTGCGCATCGACCCGCCGGAGCCCGGCCAGCTCGCCTGGATCCGCGGCGTGCTGGCCCATCCCGGGCTGGCACTGGAGATGATGCGCCGCTGCTCGGAGCTGTTCGCCGGGCTCCCGGAGGACCGGCGTGACTTCTGGCAGCGGGTCGCCGACGGCGCCTCGGAGGTGCTCGGCCTGCCCCCGGCGGCCTCCGTGGGCCCGTCGTGACCACCGTCCCCGGCTACCTGGCCGGTCATGTCGAGGATCTCGTGGCGCTCCAAGCCCGGGTCGCCCATGCCCGCTGGCTGGCCGCGACGGGACAGGGCGAGGACCACCCGGCGCTGCCGGAGGGCGGCCTCACCTGGCTGACCGACGGCGGGCTCGTCCTCCTGGCACTGGAGCACGGCGACCTGCACTACGCCGGGGAGCTGGTCCTCTGGTACTTCCGCGTCCGGCTGACGGAGGCGACCACGCGGCTGCGGTTGCTCCAGCGCACCGTCACCGCCGAGGCCGGCGGCAGGACGCTCACCCACGGGGAACTGGTCGCCCTCTCGCGGACGGTCACCGACGACCGGCGGCGCGCCGAGGTCCGGGCCGCGCTGGCGGACGTCGGGGAGCGGCTGCGCGAAGGGCGGCGGCGCTGGCTCGACGCGTACGCCGAGGCGCGGGCCGAGCTGGGGTTCCCGACACACGCCGCGCTGGTGCGGGCGCTGCACCCGGAGGTGGACCGGTTCGTGGCCCACGCCCGGAACTGGCTGGACGCCACGCGGGCTGAGTTCCTCAAGCGATGGGACGACTGGCGGGCACGCGACGCGATCTCCACCCCGTCCATGGGGGACGCCCGCCTTGTCGCCGCACGCGCCGTCGTGCCCGAGGGCACCGGCGGCGCTCTCGAGAGCGTCCGCTCCACCGTACGCGAGTGGGGTTTCGGCGGATGTCTGGAACGCATCCTCGTCGATGACGTCGCACGGCCCGGGAAATCGGGCACGGCGTTCTGCTCGCCGGTCGCGCCGCCGGTCGACGTGCGGGTGTCCACCACGCCGGGCACGACGCTGGGGCACTACGCCACGCTTGTGCACGAGTTCGGGCACGCGCTGCACTTCACCGCGGGCACCCGGCACCCCGCCGACCTGTGGCGCACGCACCCGGCGCTGACCGAGGCGTTCGGCTTCACCCTGGAACGGGTCGTCCGGCGGCCGGACTGGCAGCGGCGCCACCTTGGCGTCACGGTGGACGCCGAGGCCGTGGAGCGCCTGTCCTTCGCGCGTGAGCACGTCCGGCGCCTGGTGGCGACCAGTCTCTGCTACGAGATGGCCGTGCACGACGGCTACCCGGACCCGGCCGCCGAGTACGTGCGCTCGTACGAGCGGGAGTTCGGTGTCGCGGTGGACCGAGGGGCCGCGTGGGATCGGATGCAGACCTACCTGGAGGGCAAGCCCTGCTACCCGTTGGTGTATCACCAGGCGTTCATGCTGCGCGAGACGCTGTGGGACCACCTGGCCGACCGGGCGGGGGAGCGGTGGTACGCCGGCCCGGACGCCGGGCCGGCCATGCTGGAGGTCTTCGGGAGGTTCGCCGCGGGCGACAGCGCGGAGGAATGGCTGTCACCCGGCGGCGTCCCGCTCGGACAGGTCCACGGCGAGGGCGAGTTCGGCCCTGGCCGCACCGGTCAGCCTGTCGAACCGGTCATCGGAGGGCAGGCGGTCGATCATTCTCAGCGTGCGCCGTGAGACCGACCAAGAGGGGAACATCCGGACGGTGATCGTGCGCGCCGGTTCCCGGTCTCCCGCGGCGGTCAGCAGCGGGGGGACGTCCTGCGCGTAACGCTGCGCGAACGGCGCGAGCAGGTGATGATGCGCGGGGTGGGTGAAGCCGTCGGCCAGCGAGCGGACCTGTGCGACGCTCTCGCTGCCCAGCATGGTCGTCCACGCCCACTCCTTGGCCTCCGCGGTGGGCACTGACGCCCTGAGCCGTTCGGCGAGCCGTTCTCCCACGGCGGTGAAGGCGCCGGTGACGGCCTCCAGGGGCTCACCATGCGCGACCAGGGATCGGGCGAGCCTGCGGCGTAACGCGTCGTCCACGTCGATCGGGGCCGCTCCGTTGAGCCATTTCCGCACCGTGTCGACGTGGCCGGCCGTCAACGCCGCATCCGCGATGGCCCGCGCCGCCGCCAGCCTCTGGTCCGCGTCGCCGTCCGGGGTGTTGACGACGTCCAGCAGACGGTCCACGTACGAGGGCCAGCCGTGGGCACGGGCCCAGCCCTGCTCGGTGTAGGCCGTCAGCACGGTGGCGACCCGGACGAGGAGCCGCTGGAACACGCCGATCTGCGTCTCCGCCGTCAGGCCGCCGAGGACCATCGTCAGGAACCGCCGCGGTGGCAACTCCCCGTGCCGGACCATGCCCCACGCCGCCGTCCAGCAGAGCGAGCGAGCCATGGGATCGGCCAGCCGGCCGATCCGGTGGACGATCTCCTCCGTTGAGCGCGCATCCAGCACGATCCGGCAGTACGTCAGGTCGTCGTCGTTGGGCAGCACCAGCGCGCCGGACCGGCTGCCGACGAGCGCGTCCACGCTCGTGCGCGGGCCGTCGGCGTCGAGTTCGTGCCTCCGTACACGGACCAGATCGCCGTGGCGGTCCTCCGCGTAGACGCCCACCGCGAGACGGTGCGGCCGGGGCGATCCGTCCTGGAGCAGGTCGAAACGCGTGAAGCACCCGGCCTCGTCGACGTCGAAGTCGGCCCGCACCTCTGTCAGCCCGGCTGTCAGCAGCCAGGCGTCAGTCCAAGCGGTCAGGTTCCGGCCGCCCGCCTTCTCCAGGGCGCCGAGCATCTCGGCCCGGCCGGCGGTGCCGTAAGAATGGTCCGCGAAGTAGCGCCGCATGCCCTCCAGGAACCCGTCGAGCCCCAGGCGGGCCACGAGCTGGCGCAGCACGCTTGCGCCTTTGTGGTACGTCAGCGCGTCGAAGGCCGACCCGGCCGCGTCCACGTCGGGGACGCCGGTCAGGACCGGGTGGGTCGAGGCCGACTGGTCCAGGAGGTACGCGTGCGCCTTCTTGCCGGCGGCGAAGTCGGCCCAGGCGTCGACGTCGTCCGTGAGCCGGGTCAGCGCGTGGACGCCCGCCCAGGTGGCGAACGCCTCGCTCAGCCACAGGTCGTCCCACCAGCGCAGTGTGACGAGGTCGCCGAACCACTGGTGGGAGATCTCATGGAAGATCATCTCGTCCCGGCGGCGGTGCGCGTACCGGGTCACCGCGCGGTCGAAGACGAACGTCTCCGCGGCGAACACGCAGGCGGCGTTCTCCATGGCCCCGAAGTTGAACTCGGGGACGAAGCACAGGTCGAGCTTCCGGAACGGATAGGGCGTCGCGAACGCCTCGGCGAAGAACGCCACCCCTGCCCCGAGCCGCTCCAGCAGCACGGTCGAGTCGAGGTACGCCGCCAGGGAACGCCGGGAGTGCACCCCCAGGGGCACGGCGCCTCCCTGGTCCGCCGTCCACGACGCCCACGGGCCGGCCGCCACCGCGGCCACGTAGGTGCTGATCGGCGGGGTGGGCGCGAACCTGTGGACGCCTGTGCCGGGCCGGTCATCGAGCGGGGCGTTGGACAACACGGTCCATCCGTCCGGAGCGGTCACGCTGATCGCGAAGGGCGCCTTGAGATCGGGCTGGTCGAAGCAGGCGAACACCCGGGGGGCGTGGCCGGGCTGCAGGTGGCTGTACACGTACACCTGCTGATCGGCCGGGTCCGTGTACTGGTGCAGGCCCTCGCCACTGGTGGAGAAGTCATAGTCCGCTTCCACGGTCAGTTCGTTGACGGCCGCCATATCGGGCAGGAGGATCCGTCCCGCGCCGTCGTATTCGACCGGCCGCCCGTTGAGCACGGCGGAACGCACCCGTCGGGGCAGTGCGTCCGCCCAGCTGGAAGCACCCGGCCGGGCGCAGGTGAAGCGGATCGTGCTCCTGGACCGGAACACCGGCTCCCCGGTCCGGCTCAGATCGACGTGAAGGTTGTACGACCGCACGCGCAGCAGGGCGCCACGCTCCGTCGCCTCGGCGTGGGTCAGCGGGGGACGCGGTATGACGAGACCTCCTGCGCGGAAGGGTTGTCTAAACTCGTGGGTGATGCGGCCGGGTGACCCACGCCCGGGGCGCTTAGGGAGAGGACCCATCGCCATGGCCGAGCACGACGAGCCTGTGCTGCTGCCGCATGAGAACCTTCCCACGGTCGAACCCGGTGTGCCGCGCCCGGCGCGGGTGACGGAGCCCATGACCAGGGAGCAGAGCATCGCGCTCGCCGCGGGCTTCAAGGCGCTCGGCGACCCCGTACGGCTGAGGCTGCTCTCCCTCGTCGCCTCTCACCTCGACGGCGAGGCGTGCGTGTGCGACCTCGTCGGGGCGTTCGATCTCACTCAGCCGACCATCAGCCATCACCTCAGGGTCCTCCGGGACGCCGGGCTCGTCACGTCGACTCGTCGGGGCACCTGGGTCTACTACCGGGTCGTGCCCGAGGCGCTCACCGCACTGACGGGCATCATCGCCCTGCCTTCCGTCGCCGCGAGATAGGCGCTTCGGCGGGCGGTCAGGTACCGATGCCGTCATTGCGGAAACGATGCGCGATTAATTTTGCACACGAATAATTTTTTCGAGATTGTAGCATCTGTATTGATTGTCATCAATACCCCTTTTGGTGCGGCTTCGCGGCATTGTTAATCATTTGTTTCCTGGCGTCAAGGATCTTGACCTTGTGGAACAGAGGCTGTTAGCTGGCTGCGGATAGCGGATCACTGACACCACCTCGACACCCTGTGACGCGAATACTCACTCGTGCCGTGCCATGCGGCGATATCTGTACGGAGCACCGTTACCAGAAGTGAGGCGAACGCCGGTTGATCACCTTTATGACCTTGAGCGGTTTTCTCGGGGCGGGCAAGACCACCACTCTCGTCGCGGTCGCGAAATATCTCCAGTCGCAGGGCCGCAGGGTCGCGGTCATCACCAACGACCAGGGCACCGAACTGGTGGACACCCAGCTCGCCAAGTCGGCGATCGCGGAGGCCGGCGAGGTCACGGGCGGATGTTTCTGCTGCCGGTTCGAAGACCTGCTGACCGTCGCGCAGCGCCTGGTCGACGGTCACCAGGTGGACACACTGCTCGCCGAGGCGGTGGGCAGTTGCACCGATCTGCAGGCCACCGTCATCCGGCCGCTCAGCGCCCACTACGGTGAACGTTTCACGCCCGCTCCCCTCCTGGTCGTCGTCGAACCGGAAAGGCTTGACGCGCTCCGTACCTCGTTGCCGCTGGACGACACGGAGTCGGACATGTCCTACCTGTTCGGCAAGCAGTTACAGGAAGCCGACGTGATCGCGCTCAACAAGATCGACCTGCTCGACGCGGCGGAGACCGCCGCCATCACCGCGGATCTGCGCGAGCGGTACCCCACGGCCACCGTGCTCGGCTACTCGGCGAAAACCGGCGAAGGGCTGGAACAACTGGTGTCCCTCTGGCTGGGCTCGCAGCCCGTCGGGCGCGGTCTCGACATCGACTACGACCGCTACGCCAACGCCGAGGCCGCGCTGGCGTGGCTGAACCTCAGTTTGGACGTGACGGCGGCGGAGGGCTTCGACCCGGACACCTGGGCCCGTGCGCTGCTGGAGCACCTGTCCGCGACCGCCGCCCGCAACGGCTGGATGATCGGCCACGTGAAGGTCAGCCTCGAGTCCGCCGGTGACCTGAGCAAGGTGAGCGTGACCGCCGGCGGTGCCGAGCCGACCGTGGACGCCGCGGTGGGGAGGACGTTCACCGGTGCGGAGGCACGGCTCAACGCCCGCGTCGCGTGCGAGCCCGCCGAGCTCGACGCCGCGGTGGCCGAGGCGGTGGAGGTGGTGTCCGCCGCTACCGGCACATCGGCCGTACAGAGTGCCGGCGTCCCTTCGTTCAAGCCCGGCTACCCGCGTCCCACCTACCGGATCCCCGCCGCGGCAGGATGAGGTGAAGTCGGGGGCGACCTGGGCTCGCCGCCGCACCCGTCCGCGCGTGAAGGAGGCCGCCGTGGCTCACGATGAGATCGTCGACCGCTACTCCAGGTTCGCCAGGACCGCGATGACCGGCCAGTCCGGCCACGACTCCGCCTCCTTCGGCGAGGGCTGCGTCGGCGCCGCCGGTTACGACGACACCGCCGCCCTGCCCGACGGCGCCCTGCGCGCCAGCCTGGGCTGCGGCAACCCCGTCGCCGTCGCCGACCTGCACGAGGGCGACGTCGTGCTCGACCTCGGCTCCGGCGGCGGAATCGACGTCCTGCTGTCCGCCCGCCGCGTCGGCCCCACCGGCAGGGTCTACGGGCTGGACGCCAGCCCCGACATGCTGAGCCTCGCCCGTGACAACGTCGCACAGGCCGGCGCGACCAACACCGAGTTCCTGCACGGCACCATCGAGCACGTTCCCCTGCCCGGCCGTACGGTCGACGTGGTCATCTCCAACTGCGTCATCAACCTGTCCGATGACAAGGCCGCCACCCTGGCCGAGGCGTTCCGCGTCCTGCGCCCCGGCGGACGCTTCGGCGTCAGCGACGTCGTCACCGAGGACGCCATCCCCGACCAGGACCTGCGCCGCCGCACCGAGACCCGCATCGGCTGCACGGCCGGTTCCCTGACCGTCGGCGAGTATCGCACCCTGCTCCTGGACGCCGGCTTCACCGGCATCACCATCACCCCGACGGCCGACCACGGCGACGGCGTGCACTCGGCCATCGTCAAGGCCGCCAAGCCGCCCGTCGCTCCCGGCTTCGAGATCCGCCCGATGCGGGCCGAGGACGCCGACCAGGTTCTGAGCGTCTACCAGCTCGGCCTCGACACCGGCCACGCGAGCTTCGAGACCACCGCCCCGACCTGGGAGACGTTCAGTTCCGCCCGCCTCGGCCATTTGCGCTACGTCGTCGCCGACACCCGTACGGGCCAGGTGGTCGCCTGGGTGGCCGCCTCCCGCGTCTCCGCCCGTCCCGTCTACGCGGGCGTCGTCGAACACAGCATCTACGTCCACCCCGATTACGGTTCCCAGGGCCTGGGCCGGGCCCTTCTGAACGCCTTCGTCACCGCAAGCGAGGACGCCGGCATCTGGACCATCCAATCCGGCGTGTTCCCGGAGAACAAAGCCAGCCTGGCCCTGCACCAGGCGGCCGGCTTCCGCGTCCTCGGCACCCGCGAACGCATCGGCCGCCATCACGGCGTCTGGCGCGACGTCCACATGATCGAACGCCGCAGCCCCGCCGTCTGACGTCACCGGTGGCGCGGTTCGGCCTCCGTGGCAGGAGTAGAGCGCAGGACAAGAACCTGCAGTTGATCACGGCCCAGACCCGCGACGCCATCGCCACCTTCCTCGACACCGACTACCTCACCGCCAAAATCCGGCAGCTGACCGCCGCCGCGGGTGCCGAGATCGCCGACCCGGACAAGACGATCCAGGCGTCACCAGCAAGCTGCGCTTCACCGACGAGCAGCAGCGCGAGATCCTGCGCCACTTCATCTGCGGCGGCGACCTGACTGCTGGCGGGGTGATGCACGCCGTCACCAGCGTCGCCCAGACCATCGACGACGCCGACATCGCCCACGAGATGGAGGCCCAGGCACTGCGCGCCCTGCACCTGGCCGCCAGCGGCGTCTGACCACTGCCCGCCGCTCGCGGAGCAGAGGCGGGGCCGCATCGACGAGGTCGTTCACGGCCAGGTGAGGTCGACGACGACGGTATGTCGAGGAGTATGTCCTGCCGAGCTCCCTGTCGTGCCGGGCTCAGCCGTGCCCGGTGTTCTGGCCGGTCAGTGTCGCAGGCGCGGTCGTCCACGCAACCAGGCTTTCGCTTCGCTCACTCTTCGCGGTCAAGATCTTTTGCTGCGCAAAACATCTTGACCGCGAGAGCCGCCCGGTTGCCCTCCCTCCCTTTCCGCCTGCGAGTTCTCCCTCACAGAACACGGCACGGACCCGGGCAAGGGTCCCGGCAACAAGGAGCAGGACATGACCCTCACCCTCGACACCCCCCTCGGCCTGACCGACCTGAGCGCCTGCGGCCGATGCGGCACGACGACCCAGATCGAGCAGCTGTTTCGCTGCACCGACCACAGCTGGATCTGTCAGGACTGCATCACCGAGGCCATCGAGACCCACCGCCTGGCAACCGTCGCCGGCCGGAAGGTCTAGCAGTCTGCATGGGCGCGGGGTCTGCCCCCGCGCCCTCACGCATCCAGATTCCCCATGAGTGGAGGACATCCGATGGCCAACGAGACGACCATCACGGTTGTCGGCAACCTCGTCGACGACCCCGAATTCCGCTTCACCGGCGGCGGCCACGCCGTCGTACGCTTCCGCGTCGCTTCCACCCACCGGTACCAGGACCGGCAGACGGGGGAGTGGAAGGACGGCAGCAGCCTGTTCCTGACCTGCACAGCCTGGCGCGACCTCGGCGAGCACATCGCCGAATCCCTCCAGCGCGGCACGCGCGTCATCGTGCAAGGCCGCCTGCGCCAGCGCACCTACGAAACCGACACCGGCGACAAGCGCACCGTCCACGAGCTCGAGGCCGACGAGGTCGGCCCCTCCCTCCGCTTCGCAACCGCGACCATCACCAAGGTGAAGACCGGGCCGACTGCGGACGTGCCAGCGCACCAACCCTGGCCGGCAGTCGCCGCCTAAGATCCCCTCCCTGCTGTTGGGCGAGATACCTGGCAGGTCTCGCGCAGCGACTGCGTCGTAAGCGAGTGCTCCCACCCTCCGCCCGCGAAGCTCTGCCGCGGCTGTGGCTGTTTCCGTATCCGTAACATGCGACCGGCAGGGCCCGCCGTGCACCCAGCACGGAACAAGTGCATGACGCTGCATGCGCCGGCCGAGGAACCAGGTGCCTTCGAGTACCAGCAGCCGCGTGGGCTCGATCTTGATGGAGCGGGGTGAGGCAGGGAAGAAGGGACAACCGGCCGGGGGTCATCGTATGATTATCGCATGACGACGAGAGCTGTCAGTGTGACGATCGAGGAGCATCTGCTCGAGTATGCCAACGCCGAGGTTGCCGCCGGGCGGGCTCGATCGGTGTCGGCTGTGGTCAACGCCGCGTTGGCGCGGCGGGCAGAGGCGGACCGCGAGGCCGACGCCGCGGTACGCGCCGCCGCGCAGGCAGTGCGGTCGGACCCGGCCGCGTCGGCCAAGGTCGCCCGGATGACCGCCCACGTGCTCGCGCAGCGGGAGCAGCACCTGACGCGGGCCGCCGGTGAGTGAGCGCGGCTTTGTCCTGGACACGACCGTGGTGTCGGAGGTCGCTCGCGGGGACCTGCCGCTGATCACGATGCTGCTCGAGCTGGACCAGCAGGGCCTGCGCCTGATGGTGCCCGCGCTGGTCGTCGCCGCGGTGGCCGCGGAAATGGGCGGCAGCGACGAGACGGGGTTCCTGCCGGCGGTGCGCGGGATCGCCCGCCTGGAGCACGGGGCGTACGGGCCGCTGAGCGACTTCGATGACACGCTCGAGCTCGGGCAGGCCGCCGCGCGGCTGACCGGCGACGGTCGGCCGCTGTGGCAGGACGCGCACGCGGTGATGCTCGCGCGACTGGAGGGAGCCGACATCCTCACGCTAGACGCCGGCCGGTGGGCTGGGCTCGAACTGGACGGGGTGCAGGTGACCGAGGTCTCCGACCCTGAATAGCCGTTACAGGGGGCCGGTCGCACCCGACTGGCCCTCTTCGCTATGGCCATGGCATGCATTCGATAGGTCGGCTCTCGACACCTCCTGATCTGTAGGTCCCCAAACGACATCCACGGTCGTTCAGATCCGTTCGCCATGCTGTTCCTCGGGACTGCGGCTGTTCAGATCCGTCCGACGCAGTTCGTGATCGCCTGTCCGGGTGGCTCCCAAGGTGGCTCCCCGCACTTGGCCGCATTCGCGGCCTTTGAAGTCTGCTGGCGACGAGTGATGCAGGTTGGTAGACGGGCGTTGCGAGGAACCTTCAGAAGAAGTCGTATAGGTGATCCGTCGAGCCGGTAAGACTGGGACGGTTGTACTGATTCCTGGAAAGGTCAACTCCGGTGGCTCGTGAAGCCAGAGCGAGGGCGCTGGGGACGAGGTCGCCGCTTGCGTCGAAGAGACCGAGTTCACGCACGTCGTCAAGGAGCTGGTCGGGGTCATCGCCCCCACGGAAGCGGTAGCTGTAGAGACTGAAGGTCGTAATCAGCCTGTTGTCCACCTCGTAAGTGAACTCCGCTCCCTTGATGTCCACCTGCACGGTTGCCACTCTCGTGCGCGCCGACAGAGGGTCGTACTGCCTGCTGTGGCTGGTTGCCCACCCGGTTTCGGCGAGGACGGTGCCTCCCGTCGCCTCGTACGCCGCGATGGTGTACTCGCCGGACGTGCCGGGGGTCACGCCGAACCGTCGCAGTGCCTCACCCGGGGACAGGTCGGCGACAAAGTTGATGCACAAGGTGGTGGTGTCGACGTCATCGGTCCAGTCGTCACGCAGCCAGGCGTAATCCGCCGCGGTCGCGCCGCCCATCTGCTCTCCCTCAATCTGGCCAGTCGTCGCACACTAATCGATCTTGCGCGGTACGCATACCCGCCCCCACCTCAGCCCGCTACGGGCCAGCCACGATGAGCGCGCCTTAGCGATCACCCCGGAGCCGGAGCGCCCCCGCCGGAGGCTGGGTTTGAATTGATCCCTCTATAGCGGAACCTTAGGTTCGGAGCCGTGACAGATGATCTGGTCAGATCGGCGACGTCGCCTACAAGGTTCCCGTTACGAGTGACATTCGTCGGGTGGGCTCTGATTGCCGCGGTGCTGTCGTGGGTGGCTGCGTTCTTCGCTTGGCTCCTGGTCAGCTTCTCCCTGGAGCTGGACGAGTGCGGTCTTGACCCACTCACGGAGTACGAGACGGAGAAATGCGCTCCCGTCAGCCAATGGGCAAGCGTAACGGCCTATGCCTGGGTCGTCAGTCCACTTGTCTGGCTGCTGGCAGGATTCTCTCTGTGGCTGGCGCCCAAGCGCCTCATCCGCATCCGACAGGCCGCGGCATGGGCCATGCCTGCACTGCCGGTCTTCGTCATCGCCGCCCAGGTGCTTGTGTCTTTGCTATACGGGCCGCTCCCTGCTTGAGCGATCGAACAGCCGTCGCTCGGCGGGCGGCCCGAGCTGCCGGCGGCCGGTGACCGGCTCCCAGGCCGCACGCCCGGCCGCCGAGCGGGCGCAGGGCCGCGAGGCGGCGCGGAGCGCCGCCCTTGATCCTCTACGAGCGCAATTCGGCAGGGAGGATGCCGAAATCGCTAACCAGACAGAAACCCACGTCGCCTCGGCGCTCATCATGCAAGACCTGGTAGAGGTCGTTCCAGGTTCGGGGCTTGGTGCTGTCCTGACGAGCGAGCGTAGCGACGATATGAATGTGGTCGTCGGCGTGCCTCTGTCAGGGCAGATCGGTACGGACAAGCGCGTGAAGTGGGGTGCCTGCAGGGCGGCGGTGTGGCCGGGCGGTCGTTGATCGACCTATCAGCGCCAGTATCGCGACACCCCCTGGTGGCACCAATAGTTGGACCGGTTGTTGGTCCACGACCCTTTGATGGACCGCTGACAGAGGCCGCAGCGCAGCAGCCATCTGAACGCACAGGTCCGTGGTGTACCGAGGATCACAGGAGCGAACTGGACACGGTCGAAGTCCGTGCGGACTCGGGATCACGCTGCCTGACGTGATGGACCCTCGTGGCGACGCCACGGGGGTCCATCAGGTGTCAGCACCTCGGTCGCGCGTTGCTTGTTCCACACCTGGTTGCCGGTGTAGCGAGGGTTGCGGAGGATGGACGGCACGGTGCCGTCCATCCGCATCTCGCCGGAGCGGTGAGAGTTCCGCGCGCGGTCATGGGCGGACGGGCAGGGCACTCCGCGGGCGTCGAGGGTGGCGGCGATCCGCCCGGCCTTGGCCGGCACCGCCTCATGACAGCAAGGTTTCTCCGATCCACCCATTGGGGCCGCAGCCGGGAGGGATGGCGAACACGGCGGAACCGATCGGTGTGGTCCACTCGTTCAGCAGGTCCGCCTCGGCCAGTCGCTCCTGTATCGGGATGAACTGCCGGGCGATGTCGGCCTGGTAGGAGGCGAACAGAAGCCCGGTGTCGGCGGTGCCGTCGGGGGAAACGCCCTCGTCGTAGTTGTAGACGCGACGGAGGATACGCGTGCCGGGGTCGGCCACGTGTGCTCGCCGGATGTGGGCGTATTCGGAGATGACCGGCAGCCCGGCGGGGGTGAGCCGCGCGAAGTCCGGTTCGTCGTGCTCGCGGGCGCCGGTGAGCGGAGCGCCGTCGGTGAGGCGGCGGCCGATCGTGAACTCCTTGGCCACGGTGTCGGCGGCGTCCCAGGTCTCCATCTCCGCGCGGATGCGCCGTAGGACCAGGGTGGTCCCGCCGCGCAGCCACTCCTGCTCCCCGGCGAACCAGACCGCCCGATCGAAGTCGGGTGTGCCGGCGACGGGGTTGACGGTCCCGTCGAGCTGTCCCATCACGTTGCGCTGGGTGGTGTGGGGCTGCTGGGAGTGCGCGGACCGCCGGAAGCCCCGCTGGGTCCAGCGGACCTTTGCGAACGACCGGGCGTCCTTGACTAGCACCCGCAGCGCATGGGTCACGGTGAGCGGGTCGTCCGCGCAGATCTGAATGAGCAGGTCGCCGCCCGTCCACCGCTTCTTCAGCCGGTCGATGCCGAACGCGGGGAGGGGAGCGATGAACTCCGGCCGCTGATCGGAGGTCTTGGTGGCCGCGAACAGACCCGGTCCGAAGCCGAAGGTGACGGTCAATCGGGCGGGCAGGACGGCCAGATGGGGCTCGGTGTCGGCGAGCGCGGGCTGTCCCTGAGTGATGCGCCGGGCGTCGTCGGTGAGCACGCGCATCAGCCGCGCCACGCTCTCACGGTCCGAGCCCGCCCGCAGGTCGAACGCCACGAACGCGGCGTGCGCCTGCGGCGGCGTCGCGACACCGGCCTGGCGGGCTCCGTAGAACGGCTCGACCGCCGTCGCCTGGGGCGAGTTCACGTCCGAGCCGGTGGTACGGCCGGCCGTACGCGTGCTGTCGGTGTCGGCGCTCGCCCGCACCACGACGGCCCCGCTCGTTGCGGCGGCGGCCACCACGGCGCCGCCGGACAGCAGCGCCCTGCGGCTCAGACGCGGGCGGGGGAGACGCTCCACTTCATCATGCCGCTCACTCATTCATGCCGCCCATGTCGGCGCCCGGCTGGTAGTTCTCCTTGGCTCCGGCGAAGTCCTTGCCCAGAGCCGTGAAAGTGTAGGTGCCGCCTCCCTGAAGCTCCAGCGTGAACGGCACTTCGGACCCTGGCTTGATCTCGGCGGGCACGTCCATGACCATGATGTGGTCGCCGCCGGGCTGCAGGACGTGGGAGCCGTGGGCAGGGACCACGAAACCGCCCTCCTTCGGCCGCATGACCATCTTCCCCTTCGACTCCACGACCTCATGCAACTCCACCATGGGTGCCGCGGGAGTGCTGCCGGCGATGACGGTGATGTCCGAATCGGAGTTGTTGACCAGGGTGCCGAAAGCGGCGGTCATCCCCTTCTTGGCGGTCTTGACCCACGGGTCGGTGATGCTGAGCGCGGCAGAGGTGGACGACGGGGAGGCCGCCACCGCAACGGGCGGAGCAGCCGCTGAGACGGAGGACGCCTCCTCAGAGCCACAGGCCGCCGTGGCCGTCACTGCGCCCAGGCTGAGAACGACGAGCATGACGCGGGAGAACATGAAGATCCCTTCACCCGGCTGAGAGCCGGTACTGGTACCGCTGCACTGAACGAATTCGGCGCGCGCGAGCGCACACCGGACGCACCCCGCCACTACCGGGGTGCCGGTCACATCAGAGAAAGCCCGCCGACCAGATTCCGGTCAGGCAGGAACAGTGCGAACGGTGCCAGGAGGGCCGCGCCGCCTCACCGAATGGCCGAGCAGGACCGACCGCGCGACCACCCGTTGCTCGATCACCGGGACGACGATCGCGCCGTACGCCGGGTTCAGGAAGACGGCGAACACGATCCGCAGCCGGACGGCCAGCCGGCGCAGCAGGGCCCAGAGCAGCGCCTCGCCGTGCGCCAGCCATACCGCCGTCAGCGCGACCGCCCAGCCGTGCATGACCAGCATGCCCAGGCCGGGCACCAACCCGGAATGGACGTGCCCGCCGCTCATCGCGAAGCCGGCGACGCTCGGTTCCAGGGTGTGCGCGAACGAGAACAGCAGGTGGAGCGCCGCCTGCGAGGCCACCAGTGCCGGCAGGATCACGGCCAGCGTCCGCTCACGCCGCGCGAGGGCGTGCGCGGGCAGGAATGCGATGAGCAATGCCACGAGCACGGCGATGACGGAAACCGACCCGCCGCCGACGACGTGCGCCCCGACGCCGAGCGCCACCGAGACCGCGGCGAACGCGGCTGCCCGTACGGCACGGAAGGGCATGGTGGCTGTCATGGCGCCGCAATCATCGCACACCGCTCCCCGTCCCTCAGTGCATGCGTCGCAGATCGTGATAATCGGGCCGAATACCTCGTGAAGGAGCGCGAGTGGTCGATGAGGACGAAGGAACCAAGGCGCTCACCCTGGCGTCCGGCACCGGTTCTCCCCTTCGTGTACCGGACCGAGCCCGACCGAGCGAACGGATGGCGGCGGTCTTGGGGCCGACCAGCCTCTGTGCGATAGTCGTCTTCGTCATGCGCGCCGCCTTACCCCTGCGACTCGCGCGGTCGGCCGCCTTCTCGGTCGTCTGCGTGCTCCTCGCCGTGGGCGCGCACTGGTTCGCCGGTGGGGCCGCCCCGACTCCCCAGGCAGTTCTCATCGGCGGAGCAGGCGTCATGACCGTCGCCGCGGCGACGGCGGGCCGGGAGCGGTCACCATTGGTCGTCATCGGCCTGCTCCTGGCAGCACAGGTCTTCCTGCACGAACTCCTCGGGTCACTCGCGCCCTCGACGGAGACAACGGCCGTGGCGCACACGCACCGGCTGGGAGTGGGCACCGGGATGCTCACCGCGCATCTCACCGCGGCGCTGATCACGGGGTGGTGGCTGTCGCGGGGCGAAGCGGCGCTGTGGTCGATCCTGCGCAGGATCGGCACGGGCGCGATCCGCTGGCTCCGGGCGCTGCTCACGCTGTTCCAGTTCCTTGCCCGCATATGCCCCCGCCCCCGGCTCGCGTCGTACAACCTCGACCGCGAACCTCGGCGTGAGGCTGTCCTGCGACACGCCGTCGTCCGGCGCGGACCGCCGGTTCTCGTGTTCCTGTGATTCTCTCCGAGCCCTTCTGAGGTTCCTTCGCGCGGCTTATCCGGTCGGACGTCACGCCTGCCCGCAGCGGCTCATCCCGACGACCCGCGGACCGCTCATGCCGGTCCGTACGGCCCGCGCGCCCGCAGGTACTCACACACGACGACTGGAGATCCCCGATGACACCGCCGTCCGCCGTCACACGCCGGGCCACGACCTTCCCGCATGCCTGGAGCCTGTCGTGAAGCATTCCTCGGTCAGAGCGGTTTTTCTGTTCGGCATTTCGTGCCTGTTCGCGGTGGTGTTCGCCGCACCCGCGTCCGCGCACGACAGCCTGAAGAAGAGCACACCCGCCGCGAATGCCGTCGTCTCCGGCCTCGGCGAGATCGAGCTGGAGTTCAGCGCGCATGTCAGCTTTCCCGTGATCATTCTTCATGACGCGACCGGGCGCCGCTTCGAATCGGGAACTCCGCGCGTCGACGACTCCACGGTGGTGGAAGCGGTCGCAGGCCCGCTTCCACCGGGCAGCTACACCATCGCCTGGCGGGTCGTCTCCTCCGACGGCCACCCCATCCAAGGGGAGATACCGTTCGTCGTCGGATCCTCGTCGGCGGCATCGGCCGGAGGGACGGCGCCCGTCGCCTCCCCGGTGGCCGGAGAGGGCCGCCCACATCAGGAGACCGGCATACCCGGCTGGAGCTGGGCGGTCGTGGCCGCGGTCGCGGTTCTCGGAGCGGCCGCCATCCTGGTGGCGCGGGGCAGGAAACGGTGGACGCCACCGCTCCCGGACGACGTGAAGGACCGCCCATCGGGTCCCGAGAACGGTGAGCGCGAGTGACGAAGAAAACAGCCAGAGCGTTTCTCCTCCTCGGCCTTCTGTGCGCCGTCCTGGGAGCATTCGCCGCACCGGCGCTGGCACACGACACCCTGAGATCGAGCACACCCGCCAGCAACGCCGTGGTCTCCAGCCTCGAACTCATCGAGCTGGAGTTCAACAACAATGTGCGCTATCCCGTCGTGCTTCTGCACGACGCGGCCGGGCGGCGCTTTCCCTCCGGCACACCCCGAACCCGCGGCGCCAAGGTGCTTATGGACGTCGACGAGCCGCTTCCCTCCGGCAGCTACACCGTCGTCTGGCGGGTCGTCTCCGCCGATGGCCGCCCCATCGAAGGAGAGATCCCCTTCACCGTGGGTTCCTCGTCGGCTCCGCTGGCGAGCCCCCTCGTGTCCAGCACCCCGGTGTCCAGCGTCCCCGTGTCCAGCACCCCCGTGTCCAGCCCGGTTCCGGCCCGCACACCCGTGAGCGCGACGGGCGAGACGGACGAGCGGGGCGGCCTCCCCGGCTGGACATGGGCGGTCATGGCCGGGTTGGCACTCGCCGGAGCCGTGGCACTGCTGATGCGGCGGAGAAGGAAACCCGCCGGCGGGGACACCCCTTCCTGACCGCCCAGAACCAGTTTCCAGACCGGACAGCCGCTGATGCGACGTCTCCCTCCGGCCTCCCATCGTCCGCGCCGGCTTCCGGCCGGTGCGGCAGTCGGCGCGCCTCTCGTACGAAGGATCATCTTCGATGGCAGATGACGAATTTCCCCTCATGCAGTTCCTCCGTCAAGGTTTCGATCCTGTGGCGGAGCTCGGGCGCATTCGATCCGAGCAGCCCGTCTTCCCGATGCGGATGCCCGACGGGTCCACCGTCTGGCTGGTGACCCGGTATGACGATGTCCGGGCGGTGCTGGGCGATGCGGCCCGGTTCAGCAACGACTTCGGCCATGTGACCGCCGCAGGGTCGGCGCAGGAAGACCCGGGCGGTCTCGGTTTCCGCGACCCGCCCGAGCACACGCGGCTGCGGCGCCTGCTGACGCCCGAGTTCACCATGAGGCGGCTGCGGCGGCTGGACGGCGGCATTCAGAAGATCGTCAACGACCATCTGGACGTGATGGAGCGGAGCGGGCGTGAAGCGGACCTGGTCCGGTCGTTTGCGCTTCCCATCCCGTCGCTCGTCGTCTGCGAACTGCTGGGTGTGCCGTACGGCGACCGGTCCGATTTCCTCCGGATGAGTGCCGACAGGTTCGACCTGTCCGCCGGTCCCGAAGCGTCCATCCAGGCGGTCAACGACTCGATCACCTACCTGACCGATCTGGTCGCCAAGGAACGCGGGAACCCGGGTGACGGCCTGCTGGGCACGCTGCTGCGTGAGCACGGTGACGAGGTGAGCGATCGCGAGCTGGCCGGCCTGGCCGACGGCCTGCTGACCGGCGGGCACGACACCAGCACCAGCATGCTCGCTCTCGGCACGCTGTGGCTGCTGGACAATCCCGAGCACGCCGCCCTGGTCCGCGAGACCGACGACCACGTCGATCAGGTCGTGGAGGAGCTCCTGCGCTACCTCACCGTTGTCCAGGTCGCCTTCCCGCGCTTCGCCCGAGAGGATCTCGTGCTCGCCGGGCAGCCCATCGCCAAGGGGCAGATGGTGCTGTGCTCGCTGACCGCCGCCAATCGCGATCCCGCCCTCGGCACGGACATGGACCGGGCCGTCCCCGGGCGCAAGGTGAGCCCTCACGTCGCCTTCGGACACGGCATCCACAGATGCATTGGGGCTCCTCTGGCGCAGATGGAGACGCGGATCGCTCTCCCCGCGCTGCTACGGCGTTTTCCCGGTCTGCGGCTGGCCGTGCCGTTCGAGCAACTGGCCTTTCGCGAGATCTCCATCGTCTACGGTCTCGATTTCCTGCCGGTCACCTGGTAGCACCGTTCGCCGGGGAACGACCGGCTCTCCGGTCGTTCCCCGGCCACCTACCGACGGTCCTGGCCGGCCCTGTCGGATGGGTTCGTGCTCATCGGGTTCTCCACGGCGAGAGGGATTTCGCTTCGTCGAACCCGGTTGTAGGAGTCGCCTCTGGCACGGCTCCGGCGCCAATCCCCGACTGCTTCTGGCACGCCTTCGGCGTTTGGTGGCGCGGCATTTCGAGAGGCGTGCGCCAGAGCGACGCCAGAGGTACGGAGGCGTTCTAACCAGGGGTAACGGCTCACGCCTGAGCGGTGCCGGAGGCCGCTGCTCCACTCGAAGCGCCTATCTGAGTTCCGCCCCGGAACAGAAATGGAAGTAACGAGCACGACCTGGCTTCAGGTCCACCGTCAGCCGGCCTCGGCCGGGCGGGCCCCCTCCCATGAGGGCTCTCTCCGTGCAGGGGGAGGCGCGATGAGGGTTCCGCACTGGCGAGACGACCACGCCACCCTGCACCTCGGCAATACACCGGCGACCGCGCGTTGTCCCGGTCGGCACGGCGGGATGAAGCCCAACGCCATTCAGACGCCCTGGCCACCGGTCGGCAAGTACAGCCTGGCGGAGTCAGGCGGCGCACCGCACGGCACCGCTATCCGCCCCACCGGCCGCGCCCATGATGCGGCCAACCCGAACGGCCGCAACCCGGCGACATCTGGAGCATCTCGACCAGGCCCTACCGGGCGGCCACTTCGCTCCGTTCCCGATCGACATTTCGCTCCGGAACAAAAGTCCGTTACATTTGTTTCACGTACTGTTCGGCCGGATGAAATCTCCGCTTGTCGCATGGTGGCTAACGCTCAGGGTTCGCTCACGCTGGGGCGTCGCGCCCCCGTACAGCACAGTCAGCTGCGGAAACAATAAAAACCAATGTGATCGAAGCCACATGGGCGCGGATATCTGCCGATCTCGTGGCACGGCCGGGCCGATTGTGATGAAACCGATTTCATTGATGCGCGACACGCCGATTTTCTGATCGCGGACTCTGTCGAACAACACGGATTTCGCAAATTTCAGAACTTCGCGGAAAAACTTAGCCTGTTTCGCGTAGTGATCATCTCGACCACTCGGGAGACAACCCTTGCGAAGTTCATCCGTGGCCGCCGTCCTCACGGCGGCCGCCCTCCTCGGCCCGCTCGCCGCGTCCGCCGCGGCGCAGACCGTGCCCCCAAGCCCCTCGACTCCCTCAGCCTCCTCTGGCACCTCCGGTCCTTCCGCGGCGACGGGAGCCGCCGCGGCGCCGGCGGCCGGAGACCACACCGTCACGCTCGTCACCGGCGACACGGTGCGTGCGCGTCTGGAGAGCCACGACCTGCGCGTCCTGTCGGTCGAGCCGGGCGAGGGCCGCACCGGCGTCACCTTCGCCGTCACCGACCGGGGCGACCAGGTGTCGGTGGTCCCGTCGGACGCGGCCTCCCTCATCCGGGCGGGCCGGCTCGACCCCCAGCTCTTCGAGGTGGGCACGCTGATCGCGGACGGCTATGACGACGAGCACAGCCAGGCCATCCCGGTCATGACCACCTACCGCAAGAGCGCGACCTCGGAGAACGCCGAGCGGGCCCGGGCCGTCTTCGACGGCGCGGCCAAGCGGCGCCTCGCATTCCCCCGCCTGGGCATCAGCGCGTTCGCCATCGGGAAGAAGGCCGCGCACGAGGGCTGGCGCGGCCTCACCGGCGGCTCGGCCAAGCCCTCGGGCCTGCAGGGCGGCGTCACCAAGTTGTGGCTCGACGGCAGGGCGACGGGCGGCCTCGACCAGAGTGTCCCGCACATCGGCGCGCCGACCGCGTGGGCGAGCGGGTATGACGGCAGCGGCGTCAAGGTCGCGGTGCTGGACAGCGGCTACGACACCGACCACCCCGACCTGCAGAACCAGGTCGTCGCCTCCGCCGACTTCACCGGCAACGCGAACGGGGTCGAGGACGGCAACTCACACGGCACGCACACCGCCTCCACCGTCGCCGGGACCGGCGCCGCCTCCGGGGGCCGCTACAAGGGGGTCGCCCCCGGCGCGGACCTGGTCGTCGGCAAGGTCCTCGACGACGGGAACTCGGGCTACGACTCCTGGATCATCGCGGGGATGAACTGGGCGGTCGGCGAGCAGGGTGCCAAGATCGTCAGCATGAGCATCGTGAGCGACCCCGCTCGCGTCGACCACCCGATCGCGGCGGCGATCGACAGCCTGACCGCGGAGTACGACGCGCTGTTCGTGGTCTGCTCGGGCAACTCCGGGCCCGGCACGTCCACCATCAGTTCCATCGGCGTCGCCGGCAAGGCGCTGACCGTGGGCGCGGTGGACCTGAACGACACCGTGGCGGACTTCTCCAGCCGGGGCCCGGTGGGGGAGCAGGGCCTGAAGCCGGACATGACCGCGCCCGGCGTGAACATCACCGCGGCCGTGCCCGGTGGCGGCTACGGCGCGAAGGACGGTTGTTCGATGGCGACCCCGCACGTCGCCGGGACGGCCGCGCTCGTCAAGCAACGCCACCCCGCCTGGGGCGCGCAGCGGCTGAAGGACGCCCTGATGGGCACGACCGCGGCCGCGGCCGGCTCCAGCCCCTACGCGTACGGCACCGGCCGGGTCGACGCGGCCCGCGCGGTGAGCCAGCAGGTTACGGCGAACCCGCCGAGCGCGGCCCTGTCGGTCACCGCCGCCCAGCCCACGGCCACGCAGACCGTGACCTATACCAACGACGCCGCCACGCCTGTCACGCTGGGCCTGGCCGTGTCCGCCACCGGCTCCACCGGCGGCACGCCCGCCCCGGCCGGCCTGTTCACCCTGAGCGCCAACCAGGTCACGGTGCCCGCCAACGGCACCGCGCAGGTCACCGTCACCCTGCACCAGGTCGACGCCGCGAACAGCCTCTACGGCGGTGTGCTGACCGCCACGTCGTTCGGCGGCGCCTCGGTGCGCACTTCGCTCGGCGGGCACATCGAGGCGACCTCCACCTTCACGACCACGGTCCGCGTCCACTACGACCCGGGCGCCGGCAACCGGATCACCCTGCGCGGCGACGCGCCGCTGAGCTGGACCGGCGGGCAGAACTGCGTCAGCAGGTCGGCCGGCCTGTGGGAGTGCGGGATCAACGTCCCCATCGGGCAGCAGTTCTACTACAAGCCCCTGATCAACGACGGCCTCTGGGCCGCCGGTGCCAACTACCGCGGCGTCGGCGGGCAGATCTACGACGTGTACCCCACCTTCCCCTAGGAGACTGAGGAACCCCCGGCCGGGCGTCCCGCCCCGCCGGGGGTCTTCGTGTTCACAAGCCGCGCGGCGCGTCCGCGACGGACTCGCCGCCGCGACACACGTGTGACCGCCGCCCGCGAGGAGGGCGCCGGCTCACGGCCGCTCCGTCACGAGCGCGGTGATCCGGCCGACCAGGCCGGGCACGTCGGCGTCCGGCGCCGGGTCGAGCTGCCAGCAGGCGAGTTGCACGGACGCCTCGACCACGGCCTTCGCCCGATCGCGCCGGCGGTCCGTGAACGCGTCGAACAGCGGCCGGTCGAGCCGGTCGGCGGCCAGCAGCAGCTCGGCCAGGACGGTGGCGTCCTCCAGGCACTGGGCCGCCCCCTGCGCGAGGGTGGGCGGGCAGGCGTGCGCCGCGTCGCCGATGAGCACGACGCGGCCGCGCTTCCAGGGCCGGTCCACCAGGAGCGACTCGAACCACGTGTAGTTGATGCGCTCCGGGTCGGTGATGTCCTTGCGGATCTCGTCCCAGGGCCCGCCGTACCCCTCGGCCAGGGCCCGCATGTGCGCGACCTTGTCCCCGACGGCCTCCCGTGGGCGGGCCTTCTCCACGAGGTAGGCGTACATGGTGTCCGGGCCGGCCGGGCAGTAGCCGCGGTGAAGCAGGGACCGCCGTACATGAGGTCGGTGCGTTCGACGTCGGCGGGACGACGGGTGTGGACGCGCCAGACGCCCAGGCCGGTCGGCCGCGGAGCGGCGTCGATCCCGATCAGGCCGCGCACCGCGGAGCGGATGCCGTCGGCGCCCACGACCAGGTCGTACGTGCCGGTGGTGCCGTCGGACAGCCGCACGCCGACCCGGTCGCCGGTGTCGGCGAGCGCCTCCACGGTCACGCCGAACCTGGTCCGCGCCCCGGCCTCGCGCACGGCGTCGGTGAGAACGGCCGCCAGGGCAGGGCGGGTTATGCCGAGCGCGGAGGGCAGGCCGAGGCCGCCGCTCCGCGCGTCGTGCATCTCCGCGAGCAGCGTCCCGTCCGGGGCGAGCAACCCCAGCGAGTCGAACGGGAAGCCCGCCGCGGCGACCGGGTCCCAGACGCCGAGGTCACGCAGCACCCCCAGGGCGTTGATGCCCGAGCCGAGCGTGGTGATCCCGGGCTGGATCTCCGCGATGTCCACGGTGACGCCGGCGTGGGCGAGCGGGATCGCCAGGGCCGATCCGGCGATGCCGCCACCGACGATGAGAACTTTGCCTACTGCTGGCATGGGGGTCCTGTTCATGGCAAGGGGGTCGACTAGGAAATCGGCCGCGCCGGTGGCGCGGGGTCAGCCGGAGGGCCGCGGGGACGTGGGGCCGTCGTCCTTGCGCTGCCACTTGATCGTGACGTCCAGGTGGCCTTCCGCGCTGGTCTTGGCGATGATCGCTCCGGCCTCCGCGTTCAGTTTGACCCCGAACTGGATCTCGATCTCGTCCGGAAGGCTCGCCATGGCCCGGAACTGCCGCAGCGCCGCCGACGCCGCCTCGCGGACGTCCCGCAGCGCGTCCTCGAAAGAGATCTTCGCCTCCGCGAAGTCGACGCCCTTGCGGGACAGGCGTTGCACACCGGACCCGGAGTACAGCTCGACCAGCACCGAGCCCCCGCCCTCGTCGAGGTCGACACTCACTACTCCCGCCATCGCTTCCGCTCCCTTTCGTTGGTCACGAAGTCGCCCGCCGGACGCATGCGTCCGGTGTCGAATCGGTGTCTGTCGCCAGCTCCCGGCGTGCGCGTGGACACCGAAGGACCATGCCGGGCCCTGGCGAACGCGGTCGTCCGGCACCTGCCGGCCTGGGCGGGCAGGCTGACCCCGCACGTGCTGCGGCATTACTGCGCGAGCCAGCTTTACCAGGCTGGCGTGGACATCCTCCAGATCCAGGAACTGCTGGGGCGTCCATGGCTCGCCACGACGATGCGTTATGTCCACGCGCACGGAACGCTTGTCGAGGACGCCGTGATGCGGGGCCAGCAGCGCGCCGCCAAGCGGTGGGAAGGACTGATCCGATGAAGTGGAACCTGCGCCTGGCGGCAGCCAACCGCGGGATCTGGAAAGCCAGCGAACTGCGCCGACTGCTCGCCGAGCGCGGCGTGGAGATGAGCGTGGGGGAAGCTGTCGGGGCTGTGGTCGGGCCAGCCCAATGTCCTGCGCCCCGAAGAGCTGGACGCGTTCTGCGCCGTGCTCGGCTGCGAGATCAGCGAACTGATCACCGCTGAACCCGAGAAGGCCCTCGTCCTGCGGCCGAGCACCCAGCAGACCGGCACGGCGGTGGGCCAGGCGGGATCGGCCCGGCCGGTGACGCCGAAACCGAGGTCGGGCCGCTCACTGCCGCCGCGGTGACGGAGCCGACGGCAGCCCCGCCTGCCGACGCATCCTGCCAGACATGCCAAGGTCCGATCGAATCGAGCGCCCACCGGCGAGGCGGTCGCCCTCGGCAACACTGCCACCCATGCCGCCCCTCCAGGACGCAGGCGCGGCGGGCTGGTGACATTGCCGATGGCATGACCGCACCAGCCGGACGTGCGGAGGCATCGTCGACCGCAGCGGGTCAGCCGCGGGCGGGCGCCCACGACTGCACTGCCACGGCTGCCGCCCGCCCCGGCCCCGGCGCGCTGCCGACATGCCGTTCGACGACCTGATCGGGGAGGGGGCGGTAGTCGTTCCGCCCATGCACCGGGCGGTGCTGCAGCGGATGGCCGAGCTCGCTCAGGCCGCTGATGTGACTGATCAGGCCCTTCGTCAGCGGGTGATGCAGATGCGGCGCCTGCTGGACGGCCATGAGGAGGGGCAGCCGCTTCAGCAGAGACCTGCCGCCAGGCGTGGGCGCCCCCAACTGGCGTCACAGCCATGGTTCGAGGATCTCTATCCCGGCGAGTGTCCGGCCTGGTCCTGGTCGCCCTGGGCATCCGCTGATCGCCGATCACCCGCTGACCGATCCGGCGCTCAGCCGTCCTGCGCGCGCTGCCGGGCGGCCGAGTGGATGGCGCGCATGTAGGGGAGGTCCAGGGCGCGGATCTCCGGGCTGAGCTCAACGAACGGCAGAAGGGCGGGATGGCCGGGGTCGCGGGTGAGCGTCCACGCGGTCCATGCGTCGTGCACATCGGAGGCGGTGACCTGCTCGCCCTTGGCCCGCATCAGGACGGCGTACAGCAGGAACAGCCCATCCGACTCCGGTGGTGGCTGGGCCGTCCGGTCCAGATACCGCCGGATCAGCGCGGCGTCGTCGCTGAGGTAGCTCACTGCCACAGTCTTCCCACGAACATGAGGGTGTGCAACGCGGCGAACACCCACGGGATGGCACGTTCGCTCATCCCGAGTTCGGCGTAGCGATTCCGCCACGTGCGGACGGGATCGCGCTTCAGATGCTCCCACTCGTCGGAGAACACCTTCACTGGCAGATTCTCTTCGATCTTGTTGATGACCTTGAACTTGACCGCATTGAGGTCCCGGTAGCTGCGCAGTTGCAGCCACCACGTCGCCGACAGAGCGATGCCGGCCAGCATCACGACGAGTCCCACACCCCACGGGGACCTGGCCAGATTGGGCGCCGTCACGGCCAGCACCGCGATGAAGGTGGTCTGCACGGTGAGGAAGAACGCATTGGCCGACCCTCGGCGCGCGGACAGCCGGTCGGCCATTTCCACGGCCAGCTTGTACAGGTCGAGCACGGCCGGCGCGACGTCGCGCTGAGTATTGTCCGGATTCATGCGCCGTCGACCTGGTACAGCGTCACCAGCTGAGTGGACTTGCCGTCGTTGTCGTAGCTGACGGAGGTGAAGGCCGTCCTGAACTCGGGGTTCTCCGGCTGCATGATCGGGAAATAGACATGCCCGTCCGGATGGCTGATGAAGGGTAGGTTGAGCGCGAGCATCGTGTGCAGGACATGGTCGCGGGTGGGGAACAGGTCCAGAGCGCGGTCGGCGTACTCATCCGCGGCCGGAGAATAGGCGGGTACGAAATACTCCTTCCAGTCTCGGGCTTCCCGGGCCGTCTGAATCAGGTCCTCCGGACTGGACCCATCCGGGCAGGTCAACCGCAGCACGAATTCCTGGATCAGCTCTCGCTTGTAGATCTCGGCGTCTTCGCGCGATATCGCGAGCGGGCTCACTTCCATCTCCCCGGCCCCCTGTCCGTCAACGGCAAGCGACTGCAGGACGAGCATGTCGGTCCGGCCGATGCGGGAAACCGTGGGGCAGATCGTCATCTTGGACGTCATGATGCAGAGCGTGACGTCGAAGAACTTATTGATCGCGATCAGCAGTCGCGCGTAGGGCGTCATGTTCTTGCGGGTCAGGAACTCCGTGACCAGCATCTGCTTGAGCATCGGCTTGTCGTCGGGCCGGGTCGTTCCACATGAGCCGAAGTGCTGGAACACCGCGGCGATGTTCTGCACCTCGCGCAGCTCCGGCTTGTAGGTGTGGCCAAACGAGGTCCGAATGGAGACGACCGTGCCGAACATGCGCCGGTAGATGGACGAGAGTAGGAACTCCAGGTCAGTCCGGATGTCCTGCTGATCGGCGAAGAAATGCACGTTCGCCGTGGCTGTTTCCCCGTCCCAGCTGGAGTCGCGTGTTGCCGCGAACGCTTCGAAGAAGCACCAGGCGCGCTCGATGTAGTCCCGGTAGCCCTCCGACAGGATGATCACCTTGTCGCAGGTGCCGAACAGAGTGCCCAGCGCGTTGATCTCCCGCTGTTGCACCAGGTCCTCGTCGGGGGTGCGCGGCTCCTGTGGCACCGCGCTGTAGTCATAGAAGACCAGGCAGTCGGCGTATCGGGCATCGAGGGCCGCCAGCTCTCGCAGGCGCCCCTGAATTTCCCGGAGCTGCTGGCCCTGGGGATCCGGATGCCCGGTCTCGATCCATCGATGCGACACACAGACCACCGGGCGGCCGCCTTCATCACCGGCCAGCACATAGTCCGCAGCGGTCAGATCCTGATAGCGCTTGATCCGGCTCCAGGTGGCAAGAACTCCCGCCGGAACCAGCTTGATCGAACTCCGGGCGATGAGCTCCTCCCCGGTGGGAGAATTCACGGTCGGCGAATAGGTGAAGTACACGATCCTGGAGTCGGTGGAATCGGGCTCCATTTCGGGGCCGGAGCGCCGGGAGGCGATCTTCTTCCACAGCAGGCGCGCCACCCCGGCGGTCAACGCCCCGGCCATCTGCGCGATCTTCACCTTCGGCTGCTGCTTCATGCGTCGACCGCCCCTCCGGGCCGAACGATCCTGGCTCACAGGATCGCAACCGTGAGCTGGATCGTCCATAGCTGAGGTGCTACCGGAATACAGCGAGATGGTCATCTCGCTGGCGGCCAAGGGCCTGACCACCGGCGAGATCTCCGCGCACCTGGCCGAGGTCTACGGGGCGCAGGTGTCCAAGCAGACCATCTCCACCATCACGGACAAGGTGACCGAGGGCATGACCTAGTGGCAGAACCGCCCCCTGGATGCGGTCTACCCGGTGGTGTCCATCGACGCCATCCATGTGAAGATCCGCGATGGGCAGGTCGCCAACCGGCCCATCTACATCGCTTTGGCGGTCACCGCCGACGGCGAGCGCGACAGCCTCGGTTTGTGGGCCGGCGACGGCGGTGAGGCGCCAAGTTCTGGCTGCACGTGCTGGCGGAGATCAAGAACCGGGGCGTCGCCGATGTGCTCAAGATGGTCTGCGACGGCCTCAAAGGGCTGCCGCAGGCCATCGAGCAGGTCTGGCCCCAGGCCGTGGTGCAGACCTGTGTGGTGCACCTGCTGCGCGCTTCCTTCCGCTACGCCGCACGCCAGCACTGGGACGCCATCGCCAAGGCGCTGCGGCCGGTCTACACCGCCCCGACCGAGGCCGCCGCGATCGAGCGGTTCGCCGAGTCCGCCGAGGCCTGGGGCGGTAGGTACCCGGCGATCGTGAAGCTGTGGCAGGACGCCTGGGCGGAGGTCGTGCCGTTCCTGTCCTTCGATGTCGAGATCCGGCGGGTCATCTGCTCGACGAACGCGATCGAGTCGGTCAACGCCCGGATCCACCGGGCGGTCAAGGCCCGCGGCCACTTCCCCAACGAGCAGGCCGCGCTCAAGTGCGTGTACATGGCCGTCATGAGCTCGGACCCGACCGGCAAGGGCCGCAAACGCTGGGTGGCCCGATGGAAGGCCGCCCTCAACGCCTTCGCCAGCAGCTTCGAAGGCCGCCTAACCCCAACCGCCCGATAGAACCCAGCAAGACCGAGTTGCACCGTTGATTGGACAGACCCGGTTTTCCCCCTTCTTCGGAAGCTGTCGAAGCGGATCGTACTCAGGATGAAAAAGACTCAGTATTGGGAACTGCCATGATCGGTGAGACGGTATCGGCCATGGATTTGGTGCGGCTCATGCTTCGGTCCCACTGGGCGCAATCGTCCGCCGACGCGCGAAAACGCCGCCGGCCTAGGCCGGCGGCGTTCGCGGTGCCGATATTCGGAGTCAGATGGGCGGAGGCGTGTAACGCGCCAGTTGTCTGCTCTGCGCGACCAGCACGCCGTCAGCGCGCCATAGGCGGCCGTCGATCTCGACGTAACCGTGCCGCAGGAAGCGGGAATCGAACCACACGAAGTGCCACCCGTTCCCCGGCCGGCCTCTCCAATGGACGGTGAGATCGACCGTCACCACGCTGCCGCCGAGGCCGAAGTGCCGGTGAGGTGGGGGTGGCCATGAGTCCATGAGCAGGGGAACGGTCGTGACGCCGGTCGGTGTCCCGTCGGAGAAGCGGGTCCAGCCGCCGATCTCGGGTGGTCCCGCGGGTCCGTCCGTGAGGAACCCCACGGTCTCCGCCGTAGGCGCCCTTCGGTCCAGGCGCTGCTCGAAGGTGCCGGTGAGCCGATGCAGGGGGAGTGGCACACACTCGGCGGGAGGAGGAACAGCCGGCATCGGATGCCATGTGGCGGCCCTCTCGTCGTCGGCGTCGAAGGCGCTTGACGGAGCGAAGGTGGCGACCGCGCTGATCCGGGGCGTGCCCGCGATCACCAGCACATACCCGGTCTGCCACGCTTCCAGCAGCCCGCGCAGGCGCTGGTCCTGGCCGTAGACCTCATCCATCGCCGACTCGGGCCGAGGTCGGCGTGCTGGCGATCAGGACACCGAGGCCAGCGAGAAGGGCGTGTCGACATGGAGGCCGGGATGGTCAGTTCTTTGGCCACCCGTCGTCGATGTGGCCAGTCTCGGTGAGGGTGCGCCAGTCGGCGATCAGGGTTTCGGCCGAATCGATCCGGTTAACGGTGTAGTGATCTCCGCGGTACCAAACGCACAGGGCGACACGCTTCCCGTCGTTTTTGAAGTCCCGGCTGACGGTCACCTTCTTCCACTGCTCCTTGATTTCTTCGGAGGTGGTGGTGACCTTCAGCTCGTGTTCGTAGGAGGAGCTGACCGCGGAGGAGAATCCCTCGTAGGAGAACGCGAGGTCGAGGCTGACGCGGATGTTGGTGGTCTCCTCGACCACCTGCTGGTTGCGAGTGGTCAGCCCGATGTAGGCCTCTTCGGTCTTGGTGTAGTTGCTGTTGCCGGCGTGCTCGTAGTACAGCACCTGCTGCCAGTAGCCGTAGCGCCGCACGATGTAGTACGGGCTGTGCTTGGCCTGCCAGGTGGTGTCCTTACCGGGCTCGTTGATTGCCAGGTAGGGGATGGCGACCTGGCCGATGAGGACCTCGTCGGTGCGCATCCTGGGCTGCTGGAAGCCCTTGAGCCGGTCCACGTCACCGATCTGGGACGGGTCGGTGTCGATGTGCGCCAAGTTCTCGACCTTGGGCAGGTGATTGACCCTTTGGAGGGTGAACCGGGCCAGGACTTCATCGTCGTCTCCGACGACCAGCGGCGGGTCGCCCGCCCTCTTGCGGCGGGCGTACAGGCTGGTGCTTGCGTTGGTGATCTCGTAGCCGACGCCGTTGCCGACGATGGCCCAGTGCGTGAGGGTGTTGGCCGCCCAGGCTCGCTGCTGGCCGGAGGTTTCGATCACAAGGTTCGTGTCCGCGGCGCTGCTGAGGTTTTCAGGCATCACCAGCTCGCCCCGGTTGGCGTTGACGATCCAGTAGATGGTGCGTGCGCTGTTGATCGGCATCAGGTGGAAGTAGTTGGCGGCCTCGGGCTTGGCGGCCAGGTCGAGTAGGCACTTGGGCA
This sequence comes from Microbispora sp. NPDC049633, assembly GCF_040675265.1. Taxonomy (NCBI): domain Bacteria; kingdom Bacillati; phylum Actinomycetota; class Actinomycetes; order Streptosporangiales; family Streptosporangiaceae; genus Microbispora; species Microbispora sp. NPDC049633. Next base: position 44,746 of record NZ_JBFAOO010000003.1, on the reverse strand, counting down.
GCTCGGGCCGGTACACCCGCACGTTGTTCCCGTCGGCCTGCTTGATCAGGTAGATGCCGCCCGGCTTGAGCGTGGTGCCGGAGGGCTGGGAGGCGTGGTAGGTCTGGTCGGCTGTCGTCACAGCGCGCTCCTTGGGAATGAAGGATCACAGGGAGGCTGGCCTTGCCGCGACCCGGACCGGCCCCCGGGAGGGCGCGGTCCGTCCCCGGCGGCCTGATCTGGCCGGTAGGAGGCTCCAGAACAGGCCGCGGGGATCGCCGCTGCGGGACCGGGTCGGTGATATGTCTGGGTGAGAGCCGGTAGGCCGGCGGATCAGTCGGGTGCCGAGACCGTTGCGGTCACGGAGGCGTTGTCGCCGTTACCACCGGTGTAGTCGGTGTCGAAGACCTGGTCGGTCTGATCCCAGTCGTAGCTGTTGCGTCCCGTGTAGGGGTTGTCCCAGTGGAAGCGGATCCGCTTGCCTGACTGGGTGCAGTTGCTGGCCAGATAGCTCACCGCGGCCTCGGTGCCGGTCATGAAGCCGTCGGACTCGGTCTCGAAGTTGTCGCTGGCGCCGGGCTGAATAGTCCGCGCGGGGTGTGTGACCCAGATTCCGTGGTCCAGCTCCTTGTCGCGCAGCGTCAGCACACATTTGGTGGTGTTGTTGAACGTGACGTCGACGCTGCGTGCCGCGCGCTGCTGTCGTGCCACCGGGTCGGGGGCCGGCGCGGCGTGTGCGGCACCAGGAACCGCCGCAAGCCCGGCTCCCAGCGCCGCTACGGCGGCCAGGCGAACCCAACGGGTCATCGGATGCTCCTCTCCTGAGACAGGATGTCTTTGACCGGACGTCGCGCAAAGGCAAACCGAAATCGTCCTTCCTTCCCGGGCGGGCCGACTGGCGATCTTCAGTAGTCTGCACTCTGCGTAATCGACCTGTTACTCACCGTATTCACATGTCCTCCTCCCGGCAACGACCGATCCGCCACTATGCCCTTACCAAGAGACGACACCGCCACCGCCCGGAGTTCGTGCACGAAGGCATCGCCCATCGCGTCGTGGCCCTGTGCTCATTCCGCGTATTGGCACCACGGTGCGCAGATCGTGTGCCGAGACCGCGCTGGCGTCTCAGCGCCCTGGTGCTCGAACGTGGTCGGCAGCGGCCGTGGCCTTGGTTCACCAAGAAGCTTCCGGAACCCTGCGTGAGGTGCGCGCCGTAGCCGGGCTGGACCGTGATGCCCGGCCCCACGCATGGGCCCGATCGAGGCCGGTGACGCGACCGCCCCCGGTAAGGCACACGGCCCCTGGGATGGAGGCGCGTGCAGCGCTGGCCGCCGGGTGAGTTCGATGATGGTGCCGTCGAGGACTATGTGCGGGCTGTGAAATGGATCAGGTCTGACTCCTTGGGCGTGCCCGCGTTGCAGGGCTGGGTGCCGGGCTTGCGGTAGAGGGCCAGCAGGCAGCGGCCGAGCGCCTGCTGGCCGAACGCGTTGGGGTGCATGGCCTCCTGCTGGTGTCCCTGGCTGATCTTCGCGCCGGCGGTGCCGTACCGCACCCATTCCATCGTGTCGCCCAGTTTGGCGGCGTCGTCCAGCGGGCCGGCTTGGCTTGTGCCCTGCTCGCACAACGCGTGGCCCTCCACGGCGCCCAGCATGCTCAGGAACTCCGCACCGGTCGCGGTGGCGACCCGCCGCAGCATGGCGTCGATCGCGGGTGCCAGGGTGTCGTGCATCAGGTCGAAGTCGGCGTCCCACAGCGGGCAGCCGCCCACGAGCGTACGCTTGGTGGCCTTGCCGCCGCCGCCCTCGTCGTAGCGCACCCGGGCCGAGGAGGGCATCGGAGAGGGATAGGACTGCAGGATCAGCCGAAATCCGGCGGAACGAGCGGGCGCCTGGCTCATCACCTGGCGGATCTCCTGAACCGCCAGGGTCACCTGCTGCTCCACCGCCGGTAGCGCGGCGAGAAACCGATCGCCCTCGCCTGTGGAGGCGCAGGAGCGCCTGTCGCCCGCCATGTACATCGCGGCGCAGCGGCGCAGCATCCCGGACAAGTTCAGGTCGTTGCCGCCGATCGACAGCACGACCACCTTGACCTGCTGAGTGGCGGCAACCTGCGCAAGCAGTTCGGCTTGGGGGGCGGTGTTCTCCTTGAACGCCTCGTTGATAACGTGCCGGGTCTCCGCCCCTGAACAGGCCAGGTTGACCGGGGTGAGCCCGGCCTGGCCCAGCCCGGTGATCTCGGCCACGTCGGAGCGGTGACATCCGGTGCCCTCTCCGTGCACGGCCGTGCCGTCATACACCCGCTGGGGGTCGTAGTAACAGATCAAACGCTTGCGATAAGCGGCCCGGTCGGTTCCGCCGCGGGTGCAGCCCGCAGCGGCGGACACCGTACTGTTGCCCCACCACCGGCCTGCCTCGCCGGAGATGAAGCTGTCCCCCAGGGACACCGCCACCTGCTCGGCTGCCCGGGCCTGGGCGGGTGCGGGAACGGCCAGGGCCGTGGCGCTCAGCGCCAGGATTGCCAGAACCCGACCGGCATGCCCGGCACGGCGCAGGTGGCGGGGGACGGCGGGAACGCTGCGGGGATGCTGCGGCACGGTAGCGCTCACTGCTGTTCCTTTCACGGTGCGTGGGAGACGCCTGTTGAGCCGGCCTACGGGCGTGGAAGAACGAATCCGTATGCCTGACCTCGGTGTTCGGGGGAGCGCGAGTACATCCGTGACCGCACCCCTTGGAGGCCGCGAGTCCGCGCGCAGCCGCGGCAAGACCATCGGCGGCGCCGCCGTCACGGACGGCGCCATGCTCCCCGTGGCCTTTCACCTGCGCGAGCAGAACCTCAGCCTGCGTGACAGTGCGCTCAGCTTGTGATCATCAAGGGCAAGAAGAAGGGCCGGCACCCGTCCTGCGCATGCTCCGCGAGCACGACGCCACCGCGGTGTCGGTCGAGGGCTGACCAGCCTGTCGGTGCGGACCGGAACGGCCACACCAGCCGCTCCGCGGGGGTCGTGATGGCCAGGGCGCCCGAATCCGCGCGCGCTTCAGGAGAAGACGACGGAGCGCAGCAGTAGGCGCTCTGAAGCGCCTGCGCCGGGCGGCAGGCTGTAGAAGGCATCTCCCATACAGCCGGCATCGAGGAAGACCGTGGCCGTTGAGCCGGTCAGGTTCTTCGGCGCGTAGGCGGCCGACCTGCCGTCAGAGCCGGCCCCCTTGATGTCGATACATCTCCCGCTCTGGGGGTCGTTGACGAAGCCAACGGCGTCGTACCCGTCGGCGGTCTTGTAGGAGTAACGGAACTGGCCTGTGGCGGCCGATGCGGAGCCGGGAACCGCCAGAACCAGCATGAGGGCGCCGCTGGTGGCGGCCACGGCAGAGTGCAGACGCATGGATCCTCTTCCCGGAACAACGACAACACTTTCTGTAATCATTAGGTCACAGTCAGTGTTTGATGTCGAGCGCCTGCCTCGCTCACGGGGGACGGGACGGCCCCGGCATACGCCGCCGCGCCCGCAGCCGGGACCCACCTTCGGGCGGTCCCCTCCCGGTCCGCCAGGCACTGCCGCCCAAGGTGCCGGAGTACTGCCGGGGCGCCCCGGGTAAGGTGATTCCGCCCTTGCGGGAAGCCTGTGTCCTCGATCAGCCAGGCCGGCAGGGCACGCTAGGCCGTGTCTTCAGTGTGATCTAGCCTTCACCCGCATGCTGCAGGCCCTGCAAGCCGGCGCCGACGCCCGCGGCGACATCGACTGGCTGGTCGCGGCGAACTCCACCATCATGCGGGCCCGTCAGCACGCGGCCGGGGCGAAAAAGGGGGGTGTGACATCACCGCCGGAGGCCGCCGTCGGCTGGCGTGGGCCAGGCGCCGCAGGTAGTGCCATGCCGTCCGCCGGCGTTCGCTCAGGGGACTTCGGACGCGGCCGGCGTGAACGCGCGAAGCGCCCGGGTGACCGAGTCGGTCCGCCGCGCAGTGCCCCACATCCACTCGACGCTCGCCTCACGGCGCCGGGCGGTCAGCCAGCGATCGAAGATCCGCTTCTCGACAGCCCGCCGGGTCTCGTCGTCGAACACGGCCGGCCGGACCGCGAGCACGCAGGCGACCACCGGCTCCCCTCCGGCCCCGGCGAGCACGTCCCCGGCCCTGGCCTCGGCGGCGTCCGGTCCGAGGTCGCAGCGGAACGCCAGCGCCAGGCGGACGTCCGCGCCGTGCTCGAACGCCTCGGCGGCGGCCACGGCCAGCAGATCATCCGTCCGTGCGGACCGTCCCGCCTCCCGGAGCCGGGCGACCCCGGCCTCGGCGTCCTCCGGCCGGGCGTACCGCGCTCGCACCACACACAGCCGGTCGTAGTCGCCCGGAGCGGCGGCGAACAGCCCGGCCGCGTCGCCGGTCACGCGCCGGCGCAGTCCGGCGATGGCGGCCTCCTGGCGGACGAGCTCCTCCAGTGTGGCGTGGTCGAGCCCACGTTCCGTCATCCACTCCCGGGTGGCCTCCACCGTGAGCAACCCCCGGGCCCGGCGGAAGGCGTCCACGGCGTTCTGGAGTTCCTCTGCGGACAGCTCGATCGGATCGCGCTCCAGCTCCTGCTCTACCAGGGCGGCGTTCACCAGCCGGACCGCCAGGGAGGAGTCGCCCCAGAGCCCGTCCAGCACGGCCATGGCCTGCTCCATCTTGACGTCCACGCCGTCGACGCGGACCACGACCTGCTCGCCCGCGTTGTGGCTGCCGCGCAGCGGCCACGGGATCGCCCGGGCCGGCGCGAAGGCGACCGATACCGTGCCGTCCGGCGCGGAGATCAGCATGTCGTAGTGGCGGCTCCCGCCGGGGTGGTCGCGCTGCCACACCAGGCGCATGGGCACGCCCGGGTGCTCGGCGCGCAGGCCGCCCAGCAGCCGTCTCGCCTCGGCCGGCTCCACGTCGCCGATTCGCCGCAAGAAGGCCAGGACGTCGGTCAGCAGGTGGTCGGAGAAGATCGGCACGTCAGGCTCCTTGGAGGAGGTGGTCGCAGACGGCCTCGCTTATCGGAAGGCCGGTGAGGTACTCCACCCACAACCACTGCGCGTTGGGGTTCACCTCGAGGAACACGTGGCGGTCGTCCGGGGTGAGGATGAGGTCGATCGCGCCGTACTCGAGGCCGAGGCGCTCCATGAGGGCGAGGCAGCGGGCGGCCACCTCGTCCGGCAGGCGGTGCGGGCGGTGCGGGGTGACCCGGGTGTCGTAGCGCCGCCAGTCGACGCTGGACCGGTTGGACACCTGAGAGTGGATCTCGGCGGCGAATATCCGGCGGCCCACGATGGTGACGCGTAGTTCCAGACGCTTCGGCACCTGCTCCTGCACGATCATGGGGCAGAACCGCAGCCCGTCGGCGTACGCCAGGTCGCGTGGCGACACGGGATCGCTCAGCCGTGTCACCGTGAGGCCGTCTCCGACCCCTTCGATGAAGGGGATGTGGAACGACTTGGTGATGATCCGGCCCTCGTGCCGCTCGTGGAAGTCGAGGAACGCCTCCGGGTCCGTGGTGATCAGGGTTTCCGGTATGGCGAAGCCGAGCTCGGCCGCGAGGGCGAGCTGGGACGCCTTCTGGCCGGACCGGCGCCAGACCGACTCGCGCGCGGGCAGTTGCGGGCACGGCAGGTGCTCCCACAGGTCCCCGAGCAGGCTCTGACACTCCTTGCCCGCATGCGCGGCGACCGCCGGGTCGGCTATCTCGGCGTGCGGCGCGGGCGGGGTGGGGCGGCGCCACCACACCGCGGTGACCGTGTCGAGGGCGATCTCCTGCTTCCCGTCGCGCAGGACGCGCCGCAGGAGGCCGTCCGCCGCGTACGTCAGGTCCACCCGCCAGGTGACGGGGAAGTCGCCGGGGTCGAAGACGGTGACCCGCGCTCCGCGACCGGTGAGCATCGCGCCCACCCGATCGGCGTGGGGGTCGTCCGCACCGGTGAGGATGAGGACGTGCGGCGAGGGCATCGCGGGGCCTTTCGTGGTCGTCGGGGAGGGTGGGAGCACCGCCGGGGTGCTCCCACCGCCGGTGCTCAGAGGGCGATGTCGTCCCAGGAGCACATGTTGTTGGCGTACGAGCCCGTGTTGTACTCGGGCCACATCCCGCCGCTGATCCCCCGCAGGGACTCCTCGTCGAGCTCGGCGCCGATCGCGTCGATGTCGGTGAGTACGGTTCGCGCCGTCATGTCGGTGTCTCCCTTGTCCTAGCAGTACACGTCGTCGCGGGTGCCGGCCCAGCCGGTGAGGCTGAACGCCCCGTCCGAGTACATCCCGCCGTTGATGCCCTGGAGCCGGCTCTCGTCCAGCTCGGTGCCGATCTCCGAGATATCGCGCAGTTCCGTGCGCGGTGCCTTGCCCATGCGGGCCACCTCCTTTTCCCGGGGAGCCGGGCGGCTCCCGTGCCGCCCAGGCTCGACGGAAGATCTTGTGATCGCCTTGCGGGCAGGCTGAGCATGGCTTGCGGGCCACTGCAACCCGAGGTGGAGGCCGGTTTCCGGATCTTCACGAAGGGCCGCGCCGGCGCGCGGACCGTGAAGTCACGCGAGGCGATGCAAGCGGATCCCCAGTGGGCCGGGGAACACTCCGGGGTCCATGAGGTTCGTTCGCACGAGAGTTCCGCTGAAGTATCAGGACTCCATGACCGAATGCGGCGCGGCCTGCCTCGCCATGATCCTCGGGACGTACGGGCACCACACCACGGTCCGCGCGCTCGCCGACGAGATGGGCGTCGGGCGAGACGGCGCGAACGCCCTGTCGATCATCCAGGCGGCGCGTCGGCGGGGCCTCACCGCCCGGGCGTTCTCCCTCCCGGCGGACAGGATCCGTCACGTCCCCCTCCCCGCCGTGGTCTATTGGGAGTCGCGCCACTTCGTCGTCCTGGAGGGCGTGCGGCGCGGCCGTGTCGAGGTCGTGGACCCGGGAGTGGGGCGTCACCGCATCAGCGAGGAGGAGTTCGCCGAGTCCTTCGCCGAGGTGGTGCTCGTCTTCGCGCCGGGGCCGGGTTTCGCGCGCGGGCGGTTCGGCGACAGGCCGGGCCGCGCGTGGCTCCAGCTCGTCCGCACCGCCTTCGCCGCCCGGCGGTCCCTGGTCGCCCTGCTGGCACTGCTCAGCGTCATGGTGCAGGGGTTCGGGCTCGCGCTTCCCATCCTGACGGAACTGATCGTCGACCGGGTGGTCCTCGCGGGCGAGCGCGACCTGATCGCCTCTCTCGGGGCGGGTGTGGTCGCGGTCTTCGCCGCGCACGCGGCGGTCGGAGTCCTACGGGCGGCGACGCTCGCGACCCTGCGCGTCCGTGCGGACGCCGACCTGCTGGCGACCACTGCGACGCGGCTGCTCGCGGCGCCGTTCCGGTTCTTCACCGGGCGGAGCTCGGTGGACCTGTCCAACAAGGTCATGGGAACCGTGCTGATCAGGGAGATCGTGATCGGCCAGGCCCTCCTCGCGGTGTTCGACGGGCCGCTGGCCTTGGGATACCTGGCGACGGTGGCCGTGCGCAATCCGCTGACCGGCGCCTGCCTCCTGGCCTTCGCGGCGGCCCAGATCACCCTGCTGCTGGCGACCCGGCGGCACGTGGCCGACCTCGCGCGCCGCGAGGCGGACACGCGCAGCGACGTCCAGGGCCGGCTCGTCGAGGTGGTGCGGGGCATCGAGACGGTGAAGGCGTCGGGCTCCGAACCCCGCATCCGGCATCGGTGGACGAGGCTGCTCGGGACATATGTGAACCGGGCCAGGCGCAGCGGCCGGGCCCAGGGCCTGCGACAGGCGGTGCTGGACGCGCTCAGGTTCACGGCCCCGCTGGTCCTGGTGTGGATCGGGGCCCGACAGGTCGTGGCCGGGGAGATGTCCCTGGGAGAGATGCTCGCGCTGCAGGCTCTGGCGGCCGTCGCGCTGTCCCTGCTGTCCTCGCTCGTCGGCGGTCTCCAGGGGCTCCAATCCGCGCGTCCGTACGTCGAACGGCTGGCCGACGTCTGGGGGGCCGAGGCGGAGCCCGTCCCCGCGAACCCGGTGACCGCCCGGCTGAGCGGCCGCGTCAGCGCCGAAGACGTGGGCTTCCGCTACGCGGCCGGCGCGCCGTGGGTGGTGCGGGACGTCAGCCTGGAGGTGGCGGCCGGCCAGAAGATCGCCCTGGTGGGTCGGTCCGGCTCGGGCAAGACGACCCTCGCCCGGCTGCTGCTCGGGCTCTTCACCCCGGTCGAGGGGGAGATCCGCTACGACGGCCTCCCCGCCTCCCGGTTCGACCCCGGCGCGCTACGCCGCCAGTTCGCGGTGGTGCCGCAGGATCCCGTGCTGTTCACCGGCACGATCGCCGAGAACATCGCGCTCAACGCGCCCGACGCGTCGGTGGAGGACATCGCCGAGGCGGCCCGGCTGGCATGCGTCCACGACGACGTCATGGCCATGCCGATGGGCTACGGGACGATGCTCGCGGAGGGAGGCGGCCTGTCCGGGGGGCAGCGGCAGCGCGTCGCCCTCGCGCGGGCCCTGCTGTCCCGGCCGAAGGTGCTGCTCCTGGACGAGGCCACCAGCCACCTGGACACGACGACGGAGGCGGCGATCGAGGCCAACCTCGCCCGGCTGGACATGACCCGCATTGTGATCGCGCACCGGCTGAGCACCGTGCGGGACGCCGACCTCATCCTCGTCATGGACGGCGGCCGGGTCGTGGAGGCCGGCACCCACGCCGGTCTGCTGCGCGCGAGGGGACCGTACGCGCGTCTGGCCGGCTCCGACGCCGCCGCGGGCGCCCCGGACGGCCTGGCCTCCCGGGGTTGAGGAACATCGGAACGAAAACCGGAGCTGCACCACTGTCTTGATCAACAGGTGCTCGGCCTGCCGGTCGAGGTGCGGGGCACGCTGGAGCCGCTGCGGGCGAAGCCGGACCGGCTGGCAGACCATTTCCATAAACTATGAATATAAATATGTTATGCTTCGAGCATGAGTGGTCAAGACGCCGCTCCTGGCGCGTCCGCCGCCATCGGGGCAGCCCTCTACGGCCTGGCCACCAGGGCCGTGAGACGCCTGCCCCGGGACATGAGCCTGACGTCCGCCGCCACCCTGGCCACCCTGGACCGGACCGGCCCGCGGCGCATCACCGATCTGGCCGCGGTCGAGGGCGTCACCCAGCCCGCGATGACCGCCCTGGTCCGGGTACTGGAGGAGTCCGGCCTGGTCGAGCGGCGGAGCGACGCGTCCGACAAGCGGGTCACGCTGGTGTGCCTGACCGAGGCCGGCGCCTCCTATGTCCGGACGCGGCGCCAGGCGGGCGTCCACGCGTTCGAGCGGTTGATCGGCGAGCTCACCGGCGACGAGGTCGAGGCGCTGGTGGCGGCCCTTCCTGCGCTGCGGCATCTGGCAGAGCTCGAAAGCCAGGACCGCGAAGGGCCGAAGCAGTGACCGGGCAGCCGGTCGACGGGGTCGCGGCGAAGGCGTTCCCGGTGGCGCGTTCCGAGGCGCGGCTGCTGGTCCCCGCCCTGATGTTCATCGCTCTGGTCGTGGCGGCGGTCGCCAGCCTCGGGACGCCGCTCATCACCAGTGTGGCGACCTCGTTCCACGTCTCGCTCGGCAGCGCGCAGTGGACGCTGACCGTCGCGCTGCTCAGCGGCGCCGTCGCCACGCCGGTCCTGGGCCGGCTCGGAGCCGGCCCGCACCGGCGAGCCACGATCCTCGCCACGCTGGCGGTCGTCGTCGCCGGCAGCGCGCTCACCGTGCTGCCGCTGCCGTTCGCCTGGCTGCTGGCCGGCAGGGCGGCGCAGGGCGTCGGGCTGGGGCTGACGGCGCTGATGATGGGCGTGGCCCGGGACCACCTCCCCGAGGAGCGCGGCGCGGCCGTGATCGCCCTGGTCTCGGTTGTCTCGATCATCGGGGCCGGCGTCGGCTACCCGCTGGCCGCACTGCTCGCCGAGCTCGGCGGGGTACGGGCCGCCTACGGCCTCGGCCTGGTCGTCACCGCCGCCGCCCTCCTGACCGCGTGGCGCTCCATGCCCGAAGCCCCCGAAGGCCGCTCCGCCCACATGGACGTGGCAGGCGCGGTCGTCCTGGCCGCTGCGCTGCTCCTGGTGCTGTTCCTCGCCGGCGAACGGGATCTGTGGAGCCGGCACCTCGCCGTGGCGGCGGGCCTCGCCGTCGTCGCCGTGGTGCTGCTCTGCGTCTGGGCCGTCATCGAGCTGCGCAGCACGACGCCCTTGGTCGATGTGCGGGCGGTGCGGCACCCGGCGGTCGCCGGGGCGAACCTCGCCATGTTCGTCGGCGGGATCGGCATGTACCTCCTGCTCACGCTCATCACCCGGTACGCGCAGACGCCGCGCGGCGTGGGCTACGGCTTCGGGCTGACGACCTTCGTCGCCGGGCTGGTCCTCATCCCGTTCTCGGTGCTGGGGTTCGTCGCCGGCAAGCTCACGTCGCGGGTCCGGACGCGGATCGCCGACCCCCTGCTCCTGGCCGGCAGCGCCGTCGTGGTCGGCGGCGGGTTCGCGCTGTTCGCGGCGGCCCGGTCGGACCTGGCCGAACTGTTCGCGGCGATGGGCGTGCTCGGCTTCGGCGTCGGCGGCTTCTCGGCCGCGATGCCCGGCGTCATCCTGGCCGTCACCCCCAAGAGCGAGACGTCGAGCGCCATGAGCTTCAACTACGTCGTCCGCAGCGTCGGGTACTCCCTGGGCAGCGCCATCGGCGGCCTGATCCTCGCCGCGGGCACCGGCCCCGGCCGCCTCTTCCCCGACGACAGCGCCTACACCACCGCGGCGCTGGTCGGCATCGGCGCCATGGCGATCACGACGCTGACAAGCCTCGCTCTCGCCCGCCGGCGCTCGTCCGAGACCAACCCGTAAGTAAGATCCACTCATCCCGACACTGGAGGTTCCATGCCCAAGGGCTACTGGGTCAGCGCCTACCGCACCATTTCAGACCCTGAAAAGCTGGCTGCTTACAACGAGCTGGCCGGTCCGGCCGTCAAGGCCGGGGGCGGCCGGACCCTCGTCCGTGGCGGTCGGGTCGTGGCGCATGACGCCGGACTAGCCGAGCGCACCGTCCTGGTCGAGTTCGACAGCTTCGAGCAGGCCGTCGCGGCGTACGAGAGTGCGGCCTACCAGGAGGCGCTGGTCGCCCTCTCCGACGGCGTCGAGCGCGACTTCCGCATCGTCGAAGGCATCGACTGACCGAGGTCCGGCCGGATCTTCACTGAAGATCCACCATCTTGGCGAGGTGGACGACCTCCGCGACCTCGCCCACCGCAGCGAACCACTCCGGACCTATCACCCCCCGAGGGCGGCGAGGCGAGCTGGGACCGCGCCCAAGCCCGCCTCTCCCGCTGACGGACGCCGGCCTGATCCTCCCGGGTTCCGCCCCGGGACCGAGGCACTGCTATCGGAGGTACGCCGCGAGCCCGAGGCGCTGGTCGCGGACCGCCCCGGCGACGAGGCCGGCGATCTGCCGGGCGCCGGCGGCCTCGAAGTGGGTGTGGTCGTTGGCGAAGAAGGCGCCGACCGGGCCGGAGGTGTAGTCGCCGTTGAACGGGCAGAAGCGCAGGCTGTTGTAGAGCGTGTAGCTCAGCTTGTGCAGGTCGATGACCGGTGCGCCGGTGGCCGTGCCCACGGCGAAGGTGTCGGCGATGAATCCGCGGTTGGGTGTGGCCGTGCTTCCGCTGCAGGTCAGGGCGGCCACGGGGGTCACGAGTACGGGGTTGGCGCCGCGCTGCCGGGCCGCGCCGACCATCGTGGTGAGCAACTCCCGATACCTGGCGGCGCCGACGTGGCGGGGACAGGTGGAGGAGCCGTCGTTGATGCCGAACTGGATGAACAGATAGTCGCCGGCCTTCATCCCGGTCGAGGCGTCGAGCATGGACTGCCAGCGGGAGGCGTAGGCGGTCGAGCTGAGCGCGCATTCGCCGGAGGAGTTCATGCGGTCGCTGACGGCCGACTCATACAGCCAGGTCTGGACGCTGCGGCCGCCCACGGCGTTGTTGACCACGGTGGCGTTCGTGGTGAGGTACTGGCCGAGTTCCCGGCCCCATCCCACGATGGGGGTGCCGGAGCTGTTGGCGACGGTGGAGTCGCCGGCCAGCCAGACGGTGATCCGTCCCGGAGCCGGAGTGGGACTCGGCGTCGGGCTCGCGCTCGGGCTCGGGCTGGTGCTCGGGCTGGAACCGGGGGAGCGGGTCGGGGAGGCGCTGGGGGAGCTCGTGACCCCGCCGGTGCAGGTGACGCCGTTGAGCGTGAAGGCGGCGGGCACGGGGTTGCTGCCGCTCCAGGCGCCGTTGAACCCGAAATTCACCGATCCGCCTGCCGCGATGGTGCGGTTGTAGTCGACGTTCCTCGCGGTGACGTCGGCCCCGGTCTGGGCGACCGTCGCATTCCAGACCTGGTCGACACGCTGGCCCGCCCCGAAGGTCCAGGACAGCGTCCATCCGTTGACCGTGTCACCGAGGTTGGTCACGGTGACGTCCGCGCCGAACCCACCCGACCACTGGTTGGTGATCCGGTAGTCGACGGCGCATCCGACGGCGGCGTCGGCGGCCGGTGCCCCGGCCGCCCAGGTAAGCGCGCCGGCCAATGCGGCGAGAGCCGGCGCGATCAGGGCGGCGGTCCGTCGTCGGAACAAGTCCATCTGCGGTCTCACTTTCTGGGGTCTGCCGGCCCGGGACCGGCCCACGTGGCCGGGGTCGTGGTCTGGAGCCGTGCACTCGGGGTGGTTGTGGTGATCGTCGGGGGCGGGGCGAGGGGAATCCCCGATCACGCGGCCGGTGTCGTCAGGCGATCCGGCATCCGGCGTCGTTGAGGGTGTAGGACGTCGGCACGCCGTTGGCGCCGTTCCACGTCGCGGTGAAGCCCACGGTCGCGGACGCGCCGGGGGCGAGCGCCGGGCCCCAATCCGGGCCGTTGACCGTGACCGTGGCACCGGCCTGGGCGAACGTGCCGTTCCAGCCCTGGCCGATCTGCTGACCGTCGGCGAACGTCCAGCGCAGCGTCCACGGGCTCAGTGTCGTGCTGCCGGTGTTGGTCACCCGTACCTCGCTCTGGAAGCCGCCGGGCCACTGGTTGGTCACGGTGTAGCGCACGGCGCAGCCAATGGACGGACCGCTCGGCGTCGCGCTGGGTGATGCCGAGGGTGTGGGCGTGGAGCTGGGCGACGTGGAGGGAGTCGGGCTCGGCGTCGGGGTGGGGGAGGGGCGCGGGGGGAGGTGCTCGGCCACGATCGGCGCGAGCTTGGCCGCGATCGCGCGGTGCCCGGCGTCGTTGGGATGGACGCTGTCGGACAGGCCGTCGGGCGGCACCCATCCGTCGGTGCCGACGAAGAAGACGTTGTGGTCGCCGGCGTTGTTGACGGTCTGCACCGCGGCCTGGGTCTGCGGGACGTACCGCCCGCGGAAGGTCTGCAGGGCCAGGATCGCGGCCTTCGGGTACTTGCTCCGGATGGTCCGCAACAGGCCGACGTAGGAGTTCTGGAACTGGGTCGTGGACACGCCGTGCCCGACGTCGTTGGTGCCGAGATTGATCACGACGACGTCCGCCTGGTATCGCGAGAAGTCGTGGTCGACGGCCCCGTCGGCGGCGCTGACCTTCACGAAGCGGCGGTCCAGGCCGACGCAGCCGTCGGTGGTGGTGACCAGGCAGGCACCCCCCTGGGCGACCTGCGTGTGGTCCAGTCCGAGTTGCTCGCCGACCAGCCATCCGTAGGCGGTCAGGGCGTTCTTCGAGGTGGTGGTTCCGACGGTGATGGAGTCGCCGACGAACTCGACCATGCCGCGGGCGGGCTGGGCGGGCAGGGTACGCGCGCCCTGGTCGAGCACCAGCCCCTGGAACACCGCGTCGCCGTGATAGGAGCCGGCCACCACGCGGTAGGACACGCGCAGGGTGTGGTTGCCGGCGGGTAACGGCTTCGGGGTCAGGTTGACCGTGCCCCGCACGTTCTGCAGGTAGATGTCGGGGCCGCCGTCGATGCTGTAGTAGAGATCGATGGTGTCGCGCTGTTTCAGCTTGACGGTGGTGCCCGTGAAACCGGTCGTGAAGTAGGCGCCGGCCCAGCCCGGGACGTAGAGGGAGCTGTTGCGAGTGTCCCAGCGGCCGACGAAGCGGATGCTCGGGTCGGTGGGCGTCCCGTCTCCGGCGGCGGCCTGGGCTCCGGGCGGCGTCGCGAGCACGGTAGCGAGGGCGGTCCCGAGGGCGGCGGCCACGACGGAGAGGCGTGAGAGTTTCATCGATGTCCGTTCCTCCTGCGGCGGGTTCGTCGCTGGGGTCGACGTCTGGACGGGAACAGCGATCGCATCGGGACGCCCGGGGTGACCTGGCCCCGGCGGACGCCGCGCTCATCGTGAGGTCCTGCCGGGTGCGGGCCGTTGCCGCCGTGCCGTCCTCTCATCGAGGGATGGTGTCGGTCCTGGCAGGAGCCGGGACCTGGTCAGCGGAGGTAGACCTTGGGCTGGGGCGGTGTGGGCATGCCGTCGCCGAGGAGGAAGCCCGGGTTGGGCGGCCGGTTGCAGGCGCTGTTCTGCCTGGGTGGTCGGCATCGCAACCTGCGGTCCGTCGCGGCGGGTGACCGCACGGCGACCCCCTCCCGGCTCACCGCACACGGCGCACCCGGGCACCGTACGGCGTCCCTTCGCCCGGCTTGGTCAGGTGTGGGTTCACACGATGTCTTCTGGGTCGTGTTGTCGGCCCTGGTGGTGTGTCAAGGCGCTCTTTGGCTGAACGTCGCATTAGCGGTTGTCGCATCGCCGCTACAAGGCGAATCAGACGGTAAAAATCGACGATCACCCCGTCAATCGTCGAATGGCCGGAAGCTGATCGTCATAGCTGACATTCCCGGCGGTCACACAGCTCAGGATGGTGATGATTCTCGCTGCGAGGATCAAGAGAAGTGTGAAAGTTTCACATACTTCCTGCTCGAATGAGCTTTCACGCCGTGCCGCTGTCGAACCGCGCGCAAATCAGCGAGTGAGAGAGACATGGCATCCGCCAACATCAAGGAAGTGGCGCGGTACGCGGGTGTGTCGCTCGGCGCTGTCAGCAATGTGCTCAACCGGCCCGATGTCGTCGCACCCACCACGCGCCGGCGGGTGCTCGACGCGATCGGCGAACCGGGCTACGTGCGGAACGACTCCGCTCGGCGATTGCGCGCCGGTCGCAGCCAGACCGTCGCCATCGTGGTCCTCGACGTGTCGAATGCCTTCTTCACCGATGTGATCCATGGTGCGGAGGCGGTCGTCGAGAGCGCCGGCGGGATGCTGGTGGTTCGCGACCGCGGCTCCGGTCATCCGAGCCGCTGCTCCGTCGCGGTCGACGACGTCGCCGGGGGCCGTCTGGCGGCCGAGCATCTCGCCGGCCAGGGCCATGATCGAATCCTGTACGTCGGTGGCCCACTCTCGATCCGGCAGGTGGCCGACCGTCGTGCCGGTGCGACCCTCGCACTGATGAGTTCCGTAAGCCGGCCCCGCGCCCGACTCGGCCGTACGGCGGCGGAACTGTTGCTGGAAGAGTCATTCGAAGGCGAGAAGCACAGCCATCGGCACGTCGTCTTCCAGCCCGAGCTGGTGGTCCGGGCGTCCAGCCACCGCGGCCGCGGCCATCGGTGAGAGATCCGCGGGTGACACGCGGATCCACAGCAGGCCTTTGCGTTCGCCCCGGCTCCTACGGCTGTCGGCTCGGCCGCCCGCTGGTATTCGGTCAGTTCGAGTCGGCCGCTGCCGTCACCCACAGTCGTCATGTCTGCCTTCCGGCGTCGGACTCGACGACCCGAACCATCCACTCGCCCGTAGACAGCAGGGTCGTACGTGCCCACGTCGCCGGGATGACCCGATGCCAACACTGCCTCGTCATGGCTCGGGTCTCGGGGACGGCGCCGGCTTCTGCGCGGATCACGCCTGCTCCATGCCGATCTGCTCGAGCACGGGCTGCGGACCTGTCGCAGCGATCAGTGACCTCGTTCCCCGCCGAGGAAGCACGACAGGAGTCGCCTGAAGTCGTGCGGGTGCTCGAGCGCCGGCACGTGCCCGCATCGGCCGAGCACGTGCAGACGGACATCGGCCAGGTGTTCGAGCAGGGGCAGGGCTGCCGTCCCGAGCGGGGTGACTCGGTCCTCGGCTCCGTGGACGAGCAGCACGGGCGCGCGGATCCCTGCCAGCGTTTGCGCCGAGAGGGTGAGGTCGTCGGCCCAGCGTGCCCTGGGTGGCGGGAACAACGACGCGTATGCGGCCGCCCCCGCTTCCATTGCGGCCGCACGGGCCGCGACGGCCGACTCGGTCACGAGCGCCTGGTCGAAGACGAGGCGACTCAACATGTCCCGCGCCCCGGGCGGGCCGGCGGGGGCGGCCCAGACCGCGTCGAGGTCGGCGGACAGCGGTGCCCCGGGGGCGCCCATCGTCGAGACCGCCACGACACGGGTGACCTGCTGGGGACGCGCGGCCGCCAACGCCAGCGCCACGGCACCGCCCATGGAGTGGCCCACCACGGCGTAGTGCTCGACACCGAGAGCATCCATCAGGCCCGCGGCCTGCTCCGTCCACAGCCGGAGCCCACCCCTGGAGCCCGCCGGGATGGGTGTACGGCCGAACCCCGCCTGGTCAGGAGCCACCAGACGCCAGGACGTGCCCAGCGCCTGTGCGGTCGCTGCCCAGGCTCCGGATCCGGTCGTACCGGGTCCGGAGCCGTGCAGCATCAGCACTGCGGGCCCGGTGCCGCTCTCCATGACGTGGACGGGGGAGCCGTCGACCGTGACGGTCCGAAGTGCCGTCACCGAGACACCTGAGGTGTGCTCATGCCGATGCGGAGTTGACGGACTTCGAGAAGACCTCCATCATCACCCGGCCGAACTGCGGCATGTCGGGCCATCCCCGGCAGGAGACGAGGTTGCCGTCCACGACGTCGGGAGCGTCGATGACCGTCGCGCCCGCGTTCTCCATGTCGCCGGTGATGGGGGGGAAGCACGCCGTCTTGCGACCCTTCAGCAGCCCGTACACAGCCGGCACCTGCGCGCCGTGGCACACCAGCGCGATCGGGAGGTTGCGCGCGAAGAAGTGCTCGGTGATGCGCCTGACGTCGGCGTCGACCCGGATCCACTCGGGGGCACGTCCCCCAGGGATGATGAGGGCGTCGTAGCGCTCGACATCGACCTCGGCCCAGGGCACGTCGACCGGCAACTTCCGGCCGTTCTTCTCCACGTAGGCGTCGGAGTTGGGGTCGAACTCGTGGATGACCAGCTGAACGTCACGCATCGTCCGTGACGAGACGTCGACGTCCCAGCCGCCCTCCTGCACGCGATAGTAGGGATACATGGTGTCGAGCTCCTCGGCGGCGTCGCCGGTCAGGAGCAGTGCTCTGGGCACCTGCTTCTCCTCGCAACTGGGGCGGATGAGGTGGATCCAATCGGATCCGATCCGATTGAGTCAGCATTCCTCGGCCCAGCCCGCCCGTCAAGCCTTTACCGCTATTCGTCCGCGTCCTTGACTTCGTCGAACAATCGCCGGAACCGCTCACCGGACAGCAGGATGTGCCGACGCATGGCGTAGGCGGCGGCGTCGGGGTCGCGCGCGGCGATCGCGGCCACGACTTCTTCGTGCTCGGCCATGGCCAAGTGAGTGACCTGGGTGTCGTGGAGAAGCCGGAACAGGTGCACGTGCGTGTGCAGGCGAGCGAGCGCTTCGCGGATGACCTGGTTCTCCGCGCTCAGGGCGACGAGATCGTGAAAAGCGGCGTCGCGCAGCCCGAAGGCGCCATAGGCCATGATCCCGTTGCCCCCCTCCAGCTCCGCCATCTCCTCCAGCATCCGTCGCAGACCGGCCACCTGCTGCGAGGATGCGCGTTCGGCGGATCTGCGCGCCGCTGCCGGCTCGAGGAGCAGGCGGAGCTCAAGCATGTCCTCGAATCGTTGACGGGTGATTTGAGGGGGAATGCGATAGCCGGCATGGGGCACACGCACGACCAGGCCTTCGGCCTCCATGCGGTTCAGGGCGTCTCGGATCGGCGTCTGCGAGACCCCCAGCTCTCGCGCCAGGACGTCGATCGTGACGCGGGAGCCAGGCTCGATCCGTAGCGACATCAGCTGTCCGAGCAGCGTGTCGTACACCTCGTCGGCAAGCCGGCCGCGAGATCTTCGCGGCGGCGTTCCGCCCGTCATGGCCCCACGGCGCCGCGCGATCATCACTTCGTCGTCCATCGTGACGTGAGGTCCTTTCTTGGGTTTTCGGGAACCTGTTGACGTCGGTCGCAACGCTGCGGGATATTGACGCCCCCACTCGGATCGTATAGGAAAGGTGGCGGATGCCAGCCATCCTTCACCCATTACGAAACCGCCCGTCATCGCTCCGCTTCGATCAGTTGGAGCTTCTATGAGCATGTCGACGTCGGTCCTACTCGATCCGCCACTGGGCGGCACAAGGACCGAAGGACTTCTCGACTGCTTGAAGCCCGATTACGTCGCGGCGTACTCGTGACGCCGGTCTGCGGGTCAGCCCCTGCGACAGCCGGCAACACGCCTGAACACCCCCCAGACTGCTCGGCGAAGCACGCAGCAGGGCTCCAGACGTCCCCACCCCAGAAAGCAGGCAAGAGGATGCGGTATCCGAAGCGAATAGGACGACTGTCCGTTCCCGGTCGAACGGTGCGGCTGGCGACGGCGGCCATGCTGGTGGCCACGACCATGGCGGCTTGCGGCCAGGACGACGGCGCGCAGTCGAGCGCCCCCAAGGCGCCGGCGACCGTCCCGGAGCTCACCAAGGACCCGCTGACCCTCAAGTTCATCTGGTTCGACTGGCCCCCCGCCCACGCGCTGGAAGAGTTCGCGAACGCGGAGTACGCCAAGGAGCGGCCGAACGTCACCGTCAAGGTCAACACCGTGCCGAACGCGAACTGGCACGACGCGATGTTCACCCAGTTCGCAGCGCACAAGACCGACTTCGACATCGCGATCCTGGACTCGCAGCACATCGGCGAGGCCGTGACGAACGGCAACATCCTCGACATCACCGACTTCGTCAAGAAGAACATCGACGTCAATGCCTACAACCCGTACCTCCTGGCGGCCTACGGCCAGTACCCCCAGGCGGAGACCGGCAAGCGCGACGAAAACGCCAGCTTGTACGGACTGCCGCTGCTCGGCGACACCTGGACGATGATTTACCGCAAGGACCTGATCGGCGACAAGCCACCGCAGACGTGGGACGAGATGATCTCGGTCGCCGAGAAGTGCCAGACGGACAACCCAGGCGTCAGCGGGCTGGCTTTCCACCAGGCCAACGGCTCCGACGCCGCGGCCGTCACCTACAACACGGTCAACGGCGTCTACGGCGGCAACCTCTGGGACGCCAAGACGCGCAAGATCGACGGCGTCCTCAACGACGCCGCGGGCCAGGAGGCGATGGACGTCCTGGTCAACAAGATGAAGCCGCTGACCGCCAAGGGCTCCGGCAACTGGTTCATCGACGAGGTGAACGCGGCGGTCGCCCAGGGCAAGGCATGCATCGCGTTCAACTGGATCGCCGCTAGCGGCGGCCTGCTCGACCCGAAGCAGTCGACGCTCGGCACCACGCGGGAGCAGATTCTCGACAAGCTGGGTTTCGCCCCCCTGCCGAGCCAGAAGACGAACCTGGTGCCTCTCGGCGGCATGGGGATGCACGTGTCGGCCTACTCGCCCACGGCGAACCAGGCGGAGGCCCTGAACTTCATGAAGTGGTTCGAACAGGCTGACATCCAGAAGAAGTGGGCCGCGGCCGGTGGCGTGCCGTCGCGTACGGACGCCCTGGCGTCGCCCGAGTTCCTCAACGCCGGGCCGTTCAACAAGGTGTACGCCGACTCGGTTCCGCGGATGCGGGACATGTGGAACGTGCCCGAGTACGCGCGCCTCGTCGACATCGAGAACACCAACGTGAACGCGGCTCTCAACGGCGCGAAGAAGCCGAAGGAGGCGCTCGACGACATCGCCAAGCAGCAGCAGGGCGTGCTCGACTCCGGCAACCGCAAGGGCGGCGGCGGACTGTGAGTTCCCCTCTGACGACCGACCACCCCGGGCAGGTGGCGTCCGCGACGCCGCCTGCACCGGGGCGGTCCCGCCGCTTGAGCGACCGCACGCTCGCCGTGGCCTTCATCTCCCCGGCGCTGCTGCTGTTGCTCGCGATGTCGGTTTTCCCGTTGCTGTGGGCGTTGTACCTGTCTTTCACCGACTACTCGGCCACCCGCGGGGGGCCGGCCCATTTCGTCTGGTTCGAGAACTACACCGCCATCCTGACTTCGGCGCAGGTCCACCTGAGGGCCTTGACGACGTTGATCTATGTGATCGGCGCGGTCGTCCTGCAGACCGTGCTCGGTTTCGCCATCGCCTACCTGATCTCACGGCGCACGCGCGGGCGAGGAGTGCTGACCACTCTGTTCCTGGTTCCGATGATGCTGTCGCCGGTCGTGGTCGGGCTGTTCTGGCGATTCATGCTCGACGCGCAATTCGGCGTGATCAACAGCATGCTCGGCTCGCTCGGCCTGGGGCAGGTGGAGTGGCTCACCCGGCAGCGAACGGCCCTGATTTCCCTGATCGTGGTCGACACCTGGCAATGGACGCCGTTCATCATGCTCATCGCACTTGCGGGCCTCACCGCGGTTCCCAAGTACTTGTACGAGGCCGCCTCGATCGATCGGGCGTCCGAGTGGTTCAAGTTCCGCACCATCACTCTTCCGCTGGTGTGGCCGCTGCTCCTCATCGCCGTGTTGTTCAGGGCCATCGAGGCCTTCCGGCTGTTCGACCTCGTCTACATCCTCACCAACGGAGGTCCGGGGGTCTCCACCGAGACGTTGTCGTTCCACGTCTACAAGGTCGGGTTCCTGGGCTTCAACACCGGAACCGCCTCGGCGTACGGGATCCTCATGGTCCTCATCGTCATCGTCCTGACGCAGCTCTATCTGCGCTACTTGAACAAGCTCAAGGAGGACTGATGGCCGTCTCCGTCGACGAGGCCGTGTCCACAGGTCCTGGCCGGGATCACACGCCCCCCGCGCGTCGCTTCGGCGGCCGGGGCCGCGCCGTGCTGGAGGTCGCGCTACTGGCCGTGCTGGCCGTCGTGATGCTCTTCCCGGCGTTGTGGATGATCGAGACGTCCATCAAGGAGAACCGGGACGTCTACGCCATCCCGGCCAAGTTCTTCGACTTCACGGTCACTCTGGACCACTTCAAGGACGTGTTCGCCGGCTCCGGCGGCGGCCGCTCGGCCTTGTCCGTCTCGTTCCTCAACTCCGTCGTGGTCGCCGGGGTCTCCACGGTGCTGGCCACCGTGCTGGGGGTCCCTGCGGCCTGGGCCTACTCACGCTTCTCCGTGAAGGCCAAGAAGGACCAACTGTTCTTCATCCTGTCCACCCGCTTCATGCCACCCGTGGTGGTCGTGATCCCGATCTTCCTCATGTACCGCCAAGTCGGACTCATCGACAGCAAGCTCGGCCTGATCCTCATCTACGCCGCGTTCAACGTCCCGTTCACGATCTGGATGATGAAGGGGTTCGTCGACGAGGTGCCCGCGGAGTATGAGGATGCCGCCATGCTCGACGGCTACACCCGCTTGCAGGCGTTCTGGAAGTTCACCCTTCCCCTGCTCCTGCCCGGCATCGCCGCGACCGCGGTCTTCGCACTCATCTTCTCGTGGAACGAGTTCGTGTTCGCCATCTTCCTTACCTCCAGCGACAGCGTGCGGACGGCCCCACCCGCCATCGCCGGTCTCATCGGTGGAACCACTGTGGACTGGGGTCTCGTGGCCGCCGCCTCCGTAGTGTTCGCCCTACCGGTGCTCGTCTTCGCCTACCTGGTGCGCAAGCACCTCGTCGCCGGTGTGACGCTCGGGGCGGTGCGACGCTGATGGCCGGCATCGAGGTGACCGCCCTGCACAAGCGCTACCCGGACGGGACGGTCGCAGTTGAACACGTGGACCTGTCCATCGGCGACGGCGAGCTGTTCGTGATGCTCGGCCCTTCGGGTTGCGGCAAGACGACCACGCTGCGGGCCATAGCCGGCCTGGAGAGGCAGACGACGGGCGACATCCGCATCGGCGACACGCTGGTCAACGACCTGCCGCCCGCCGAGCGCGACATCGCCATGGTGTTCCAGTTCTACGCTCTCTACCCGCATCTGAGAACTCGCGACAACCTGGCGTTCCCACTGCGGGCCGAGGGACTGCCCAAGGCGGAGGTGCGCGAGCGGGTCGACGAGGCCGCCCGGCTGATGCGGCTCACTCCGCTCCTGGACCGGCGACCGCACCGGCTGTCCGGCGGGGAGCAGCAGCGCGTCGCGCTCGCCCGCGCCCTGGTGCGGCGACCGCGCGCATTCCTCATGGACGAACCGCTCACCAATCTGGACGCGGAGCTGAGGGAGGACATGCGCACGGAGATCAAGCACCTGCAGGGGGAGCTTGGCGCGACGATGGTCTACGTCACCCACGACCAAGTCGAGGCGATGTCGCTCGGTCACAGGATCGCCATCCTCAACAAGGGCCGCGTCGAGCAGATCGGCACGCCGCTGGAAGTCTACGACCGTCCGGCGAGTCTTTTCTGCGCCGGGTTCATCGGCTCACCGCCGATGAACCTGATCGAGGTGGAGGTGGCCGACGGGAAGCTGCGCGGTCAGGGCGGGCTGGTCCTCACGCCACCGCCAGGCCTGCCGCGCGACCGTCGCCTGGTCGCAGGCGTCCGGCCGGAGGCGCTGGAAGTCACAGAACCAGGGGCGGAAGGTTCGGTCCCGGCCCGCGTGGTCTCCGCGGAGTGGCTGGGCGACGAAATCATCTACGTGGTTGACCACGGCGGCCAGCGCGACGTACGGGTTCGGATGCCACCGACTGTCCGTTTCGCCGCTGACGCACCGGTCGGGCTGCGGCACACCGGCGGGCCCCCGCCGGTCTACGACGTGAGCACGGAAGAGCTGGTGGCCTGATGGGAACCGTGGCAGTGCACGGGCTGCGCAAGTCCTTCGATAAGGTCCAGGCCCTGGACGGGGTGACGCTGGACGTGCCGGACGGCTCGTTCTTCGTCGTGCTCGGACCCTCCGGGGCAGGCAAGACGACGACCCTGCGAGCGATCGCCGGCCTTGAGAAGCTTGACGCCGGGTCGGTGCATCTGGACGGGAGAGACGCGACCGGTGACTCCCCGGCCGCACGCGACCTGGCCATGGTCTTCCAGAGCTACGCCCTCTACCCGCGACTCACGGCGTACGAGAACATCGCTTCGCCGCTGCGGGCACGCCGCTGTTCTTCGAGCGAGATCGCCGCTGCCGTCGAGCGGATGTCGAGCCTGCTGCACATCGAACGTCTGTTGCAGCGTCGTCCGGCGCAGATGTCGGGCGGTGAGATGCAGCGTGTCGCCCTGGCCCGGGCGCTGGTCCGTAGCCCGCGCGCGTTTCTCATGGACGAGCCGCTGACGAACCTCGACCTCAAGCTCCGCGTCGAGATGCGCACCGAGCTCACCCGCATCCACCGGAGCCTCGGAGCAACCTTCGTCTACGTGACCAACGACCAGGTCGAGGCCCTGTCCATGGCCGACCAGGTCGCGGTCCTCAAGGAGGGGAAGGTGCAACAGGTGGGAACGCCGGCCGAGGTGTACGAGCGTCCAGCCAACCAGTGGGTGGCGAGATTCGTCGGAAGCCCGCAGATCGGTCTGCTCGCCTGCCACGCCGAGGGAGATCGTCTGGTCGGGGCGGAAGGCTGGACACTGCCGCGGCCCCGCTGGACCACGGCCGAGGACGGTCGTCCGCTGCTGCTTGGCCTGCGCTCGGAGGACCTGTCCGTCGAGCAGCGTGGGGACGCGTCGTTGCCGGGTGAGCTCTACGGCCTTGAGCCGCTCGGTGACCGGACGGTGGTCGACGTCCAAGTAGGGACGGAGATCCTCAAGGTCAAGGCGCGGCCCACCTTCACCGGTACGCCGGGCGAGCGGCTGCATGTGACGGTCGACCTGGACCGTGCGCACCTGTTCGACGCGGGCACCGGGCTGGCGCTGTCCGAGGCCGGGAGGTAACCGCCCGGGAGGTAACAGCACAGGGCGGCGACGTCGACATGCGCCCGCACGTGGCAATCGAGCCGCGGCGTCACGGGTCAGCACGGCCTGACGACGCCGAAGCAGCCATGGCCCGAGAAGGCGATCGCGGGCGCGGGGCGTCGCCCTGCGGCCAGGGCCAAGGTCACGTTGGACCCGCTCGGCGACCTCGGCCCCACGAGGTCGTGTGACCCGTTCGTCAACGCGCGTGGCGCGATCGCCGAGGTCACGCCGGACATCACCAGAAACATCACAGGAGGCGACGCGATGAGTGACCCGATGAACGTCCTGGCCCCCGAGCACCGGCGGCTTCGGATCGGCGACGCCTGGCGCGATGCCGCCAGCGGAGCCACCTTTGCCGTCGAGGACCCGGCCACCGGCAAGACCATCGCCGAGGTGGCGGACGCCGGCGTCGCTGACGGGCTCGCCGCTCTGGACGCGGCGAGCAAGGCGATGACGGAGTGGGCGGCGACCCCGCCGCGAAAACGGTCAGAGTTGTTGCTCGCGACGTACCGGGCACTGACCGAGAGATCCGAGGAGGTCGCCCGGCTGATAACGATCGAGATGGGCAAGCCCCTCGCCGAGGCTCGGGGAGAGGTGGCCTACGGCGCCGAGTTCTTCCGTTGGTTCGCCGAGGAGGCGGTGCGCGTCGAGGGGCGCTACAACACCGCTCCCGCTGGTGGATATCGCGTGCTCACCGTGCCGAAGCCGGTCGGACCGTGCGTCTTCGTGACGCCCTGGAACTTCCCGTTGGCCATGGGCGCCCGCAAGATCGCTCCTGCGCTGGCGGCGGGCTGCACGACGATCACCAAGCCGGCCGCCCAGACGCCACTCACCATGCTGTTCCTGGCCCGCATCATGGAGGAGGTCGGCGTCCCCCCGGGCGTCGTCAACGTCGTGACCACCAAGCGCTCCGGCGAGGTGGTCTCGGCACTGCTGGCCGACCGCCGGACCCGCAAGCTCTCGTTCACCGGGTCGACAGAGGTCGGGCGCGTGCTGCTACGGCAGGCGGCGGACAACGTGCTGCGTACCTCCATGGAACTGGGCGGCAACGCGGCCTTGATCGTGTGTGCCGACGCGGACCTGGACGTCGCGCTCGACGGTGCCATGGTGGCCAAGATGCGCAACATCGGGGAGTCCTGCATCGCGGCCAACCGGATCTATGTCGAGGAGCCGGTGCGCGAGGAGTTCACGGCGCGCTTCGCCGAGCGGATGGGCGCGCTCTCGGTGGGCCATGGTCTCGACGACGGCGTGAACGTCGGGGCGTTGATCGACGAGCCCTCGGTCGCCAAGATCGACGAGCTCGTCGCCGACGCGGTCGGTCGCGGCGCCCGTGCCCTGGTGGGCGGCGAGCGGCCGGATGGGCCGGGCCACTTCTACCCGCCCACGGTCCTCGTCGACGTGCCCGAAGACGCGCAGATCCTGCAGGAGGAGATCTTCGGCCCGGTGGCGCCGATCATCTCGTTCACGTCCGACGACGAGGTGATCGCGAAGGCCAACGACACCGAGCACGGCCTGGCCGGATACGTCTTCACCCGTGACCTCCAGCGGGCGCTCCGGTTCGCCGAAAGGCTGGAGACGGGGATGGTCGGCATCAACCGTGGTCTGATCTCGGACCCGTCGGCTCCGTTCGGAGGCGTGAAGCAGTCCGGGATCGGCAAGGAGGGGTCGCACGAGGGCATCCTCGAGTACCTCGACGTCACCTACGCGGCGATCGACCTACCGTGACCGGCCTGCTGCTCCGGGTGCCCGCCGAGGACCACCGCGCCCTGTGCGCACATGACCTGACCCGCCCCCACCCGTGGGGCGGGACCCGGGCCATGGCCGGCACGAATCCGCCGGCACCCGGGGACGCCGTCGACCTCGCCGGTGTGCGCGCCACAGACGCGGCCGCGGCGGTGGACGGGGCCGCGGCGGTGGACGGGGCGATCAGCCCTTTCGGCGGGCCCAGAGGCCAGGCCCTCGGGCTCATGATCGAGGCGCTGGTCGCGACCTCGACTCGTACGGCCCTTGGCGACGACGTCCGCGGGACCCTCGACCCGGCTGAACCGCCCGCCGAGGGCGACGTCTTCGTCGCGATGGACCCGAGGGCGCCCGGGCGCGCCCGAGTCCGGAAGCCGGGCGCGCGCCTGCGCCACCCGGCAGCCAACCCTGCCCACGCCGTCCCGGTCTCGCAGGTGACCTGGACGTCCGCCCAGCAAATCACCGCCGACGTTCCAGAGAGGCACTGACATGCTTGAGACCGTCCGCGGACCACGCCAGCTGATAGTGGGCGAAGGGGTCGCGCAGAACATCCCACGAGTGGTGGCCGAGTGTGGCTCGCGAGTCCTCATCGTGACGGACCGGGTTCTTCTGGGGCAGCCAAGCGTGGCCGAGATCGTGGCCGCCGTTCGGGAGAAGGTCGAAGCCGTCGGGGTGTTCGCCGACGCGACTCCGGACGTGCCACTCGCCGATGTCGCCCTGGCCGTCTCGGCCGCCGCGGAGGTGGACGCCGACGTGATCCTCGCCATCGGGGGTGGCACGGTGATCGACCTCGCCAAAATCGTCGGCGTCATCCGGCGCCACGGTGGGACGCCGCGCGACTACTACGGCGAGTCGAAGGTGCCGGGGCCGACGATTCCTCTCGTCGCGGTCCCGACGACGTCGGGCACCGGCTCCGAGCTCACGCCCGTCTCGGTGTTGACCGACCCGGACCGCGAGCTGAAGGTGGGAGTCTCCAGCGTCCACATCGTGCCCGACTTCGCCATCGTCGACCCCGAGCTCACCTACAGCTGCCCTGCGACCGTCTCCGCCCACTCCGGCATCGACGCGTTTTGTCACGCGGTGGAGAGCTACACCGCGCGACCCCGGCCCCATGGACCGCGCGACCCGGTGGAGCAGGTCTTCCTCGGCCGCAACCCGATCACCGATCACTACGCGCTCCTGGCCGCGGAGCGGATCGCCCGCAGCTTGCCCCGTGTCGTCAGGGACGGAGGCGACAAGGAGGCGCGCGCGGACATGTCCTATGGGTCGATGCTGGCCGGGCTCGCATTCGCCCACGCAGGCACCGCGGCTCCGCACGCCCTCCAGTACCCCATCGGCGCAGCCACCCACACACCGCACGGCCTGGGCGTCGGGCTGCTGCTGCCCTACGCGCTGGACGCGGCCAGGGACGCCATCGGTGACCGGTTGGCCATCCTCGCCAGGGTGTGCGGGCTCGACGTGACCGACGCCTCGGATGCCGAGGCCGCAGATATGTTCCTCACCTGGCTCGACGGGCTCCTTGCCGACATCGGCATCCCTCCCACCCTGGCGGACATCGGCGTGGCACGCGCCGACCTCCCGCGCTTCGCGGAGATGGCCAGTGGCGTCACCCGCTTGATCCAGAACCATCCAGGCCCGGCCGACACGGCCAGCCTGACCGCGATCCTCGAAGCGGCCTGGACCGGGGACCGGACCCGACACGTCCTGACTCCGCAGCAGAGATAGTGACGGGCCTTTCACATGGAGGTGCCGCGGCGGCACGTGGTGAAGTTCGTGCTGACCGAGGAGGAGTACGCCAACTTTCGCACGGCCGCCGAACGTCTTGGGCTGGCGTACGGGGCGTAAGCGGCGGAGGCGGCCTTGGCGGCGGCGCGGATGGTGAACCCGCCGAGGCCCGACCCGCTGATCGAGCTGATGCACGCCGCCGGCCAGGTGGCGTCGACCGAACAACCCTCAGCTCAAGACGTTGAAGGCACTGGCCAAGTTTTTCGGCGTGCCGATTGGATACTTCGGCGACGACGAGGAAACCGAGGCGACGGCTGACCAGGTAGTGGCGTCCTCTTTGATCGGTGAGTTCGGCCTCAACCGTGAGGCGCTCCGAGCCCTGGTTGAGATGTCCGACGGCGCCACTAGCTCGTCGCCGACCTCCTCATCAGCGCCGCCCGCCTCGAACGCGGCCAGGGATACGACGGCCGTCAAGCCTCAGCTCCTCTGGCTCTGTTAACCCCAATGCAGGGCAAACAGGGCAACGATCTGGTGCCGCACTGTCAACGGGCCGCCCACCCCGCGCGGCGACGGCTCGACCCATGTCCCTACCCCGGCAGGTGGAGCGCTCGGCGCGGCGCCGCACGTGGTGCTGAGCCTGGCGGCGGGAGCGCTGGTCGACCGGTGGGACCGGCGGCGCGTGCTGCTGGTCGGCGTCGCCGTACGGGCCGCGGTCGAGCTGTGGGTCCCAACCGCTCAGGCCCTCGGGGTGCTGGAGATGACGCAGCTGTACGTGCTGTCTCTGGTCAACGGCACCGCCTTCGTCTTCTAACATCGCCGAACTCTCGGTGCTGCCCGACGTGGTGGACGATTCCCGGCTGCCCCGGGCGACTTCGGTGAACGCGGTGATCGAGTCGACGGCGGGACTGGTCGGCCCGGGACTGGGTGGCGCGATCGTCGCGCTGGGCTCCACCCCGGTCGACGGCGGCGCGCTCGCCTTCCTGGCCGCCGGCGTGGCCTACGCCGTGGGGACGGGGCCGTTGTTCCTGCTACGCCGACGGAGGGGCGGCGCACGACGGGGCGGCGCACGACGGGGTGGCGCACGACGGGGCCCGGCCGAGGACGCCGCGCGGAAGGCGAGGGCCCGGTGGGAACCGCGGACGCGGCCGCGGAGCGCACCACGCGCAAAGGGGCAGCCGACCTCGTAGAAGAGGTGGGGGAGGGGCTGGGATTCCTGTGGCGGCACCGCGCCATCCGCTGCGTGGCGCTCGTCTCGGCGTGTCTGAACGTGCTGTTCAGCCCCTGCTACCTGGCCGTCATCGGGCTGGCGCGGGACGAGTTGCACGCCTCCGAGGCGTTCGTCGGCCTTGTCTTCTCCCTGGGCGGCGGGGCCGGCATCGTGGGCGGACTGCTCGCCTCCCGGATCGCCGAGCGTTTCCGCCCGCGCGGGATCATCGTCGGCTCGGTGCTCGCCTGGGCAGCCGTGATGCCCGTCCTGCCTTCGGCGACGACCCCCGAGGTGCTGATCGCCGGCTGGATGCTCGTCGCGTTGATCAGCCCGGTGTACGACGTGACGCAGATGTCGTACCGGCTGTCCCTCATCCCCGACCACCTCCAGGGCAGGGTGAACAGCACCTTCCGGTTCATCGCCCGGGGCCTACGCCCGCTGACGATGGGCGTGGGAGGCGTCGCAACAGGAGTCCTGGGCCCCCGCGCCCTGTTGTGGATCTGCGCCGGCGGCATGGTGCTGCTCGCCGCAGGCACCACCATCAGGGCATTCGGACCGTACAAGAGCGAACCTGAGGATCTGCGAGATGACGACGGAGGCCGACAAGCTCGGCGGACGGCAGCTGCTGTTCGACACGACGTACGCGCCCGGCGGCGACGCGGCGGCGAGTGAGGCGACGGTGGGGTGGAACGGCAGTTTCACCGGCGAGCCGTTCACCGCCGAGGAGATGACCGAGTGGGCGGATCGAGGCGGATGGACGCCACCGCCCGCAGTGACCCGTCCCTCGCTCGCCGCGCCTGCAAGGCCGCCGGGACCCCGATCAGGAGGGCGTCGGCGACCCGCCCGGCCCGGATCCTTCGCAGGCGGCCGGCGAGCGCCCGTACGTGCCCGTTGCCGCCGCGAAAGATCACTGTCATGACCGCGCTGTGCTCGATGCGGAATACGGTCTCTCCCGCATGCGGGAGAGCGGCGAGCTCGACCCCGCACCGATCCCCGGGAACTCGCCGTCGCGGTCATCGCCGCCCCGCAGGGCGGTTACCTGCTCGCCGAGACCATGCAGGACGAGCGGCCCGTGGTTGCCCTCGACGTGGTGCTGAACCACCTGAAAGCCCAGGTCAGAACCTCTGTCGCCAAGTTGACACAATCGGGCAACTAGCCTCAAAGTGGACTAAATCGTCCAATTCGCCCTGGTGGTGATCCACGGGGGGCGATCATGGCCTTCGCCGCGGGCCTGCGCCGGGCTCACAGCCGCGGCTGCGCCCCTGCCTGCTGGCGGTGTACGGCCTGAGCCTGCCGGCGGCCGGGGCCTTCCGGGCCGACCCGGCCGGTGGCGTCCCGCGCGGCGTTCCGTGCTCGGATGACTACGCTTGATCCGCAAGTTGGGGGAGGTCGCGATCTGCATGGGCGACGAGAACGGGCCTGGATGCTCTGAGCACGACAACACGCTCGGAGCCGAATGGGAGAGGCACCGGCCCGCGGTTTTCGGCGTGGCCTACCGGCTGATGGGCAGTGTGGCCGATGCCGAGGACGTGACCCAGGACGTGTGGCTGCGGGCGGCCGGAACGGATCTGCAGGATATCGATGATTTGCGGGCCTGGCTGGTGACGGTGGCCGCACGGCGGTCGTACGACATTCTCAAGAGTGCCCGTTTCCGCCGGGAGACCTATGTCGGGCCGTGGCTGCCGGAACCGCTGCTGACGGGGCCGGACGCATCCGAGCCGGTCCTCGTCGATGAGTCCGTCGGCTCGGCGATGCTCCTGATCATGGAGGAGTTGAGCCCGCCGGAGCGGGTGGCCTTCGTCCTGCATGATGTCTTCGGTCTCGAGTTCGTCCGGATCGCCGAAGTGCTGGATGTCTCCGTGCCGGGTGCCCGGCAGTTGGCCTCGCGGGCGCGGCGGCGGGTGGCCAACGCGAAGCAGTCTTCGCCGCAGGCGTCGAAGGCGGAGCGTGAACGTGTGCTGGCGGCCTTTCGCGCCGCCTACGAGGCCGGGGATCTGGCTGGCCTGGTCAGGTTGCTGCACCCCGACGCCGTCTACGTCACCGATGGCGGCGGCAAGGTCGCCGCGATGCGCAAGCCCGTCTACGGTGGTGAACGCGTCGCTGAGGTGATGGTGCGGGTGGGCCACCGGTGGCGTCCGGACCGCATCGACCTCGTCGAGGTCGGCGGCGAGCTCGTTCTGGTGTGCCACCGGGAGGGCCGTGTCTACTCCGTGGACACGCTGCAGATCACAGACGGTCTGATCACCGCCTACCGCAGGGTCATCAACCCGGACAAGCTTTCTCACGTCTGAGCTGTCACAACTCGAGGGGCCACCTCGTCTCCCTGATGAGAACCCAAAACGGGACAGACGAACGAACGCTCGTGAGCAGATGAGATCGATCACGTCGGCCTGCACACGTCCACCTCGGACGAACATCGACAACATCGCAACCCCTCGACGATGCCGTCACGGCCTTCAATCCGACCGAGCGGATCAGCGGGCAGACGATCACCGGGTTC
The DNA here is from genome assembly GCF_040675265.1 of Microbispora sp. NPDC049633. Taxonomy (NCBI): domain Bacteria; kingdom Bacillati; phylum Actinomycetota; class Actinomycetes; order Streptosporangiales; family Streptosporangiaceae; genus Microbispora; species Microbispora sp. NPDC049633. The sequence goes on along the minus strand of NZ_JBFAOO010000003.1, from coordinate 13,632 downwards.
GTCTGTGAGCGACGCGCGCTCATCAATGCACCGGATAGACAAATGACCGAGGAGACGATTCCCATGAAAGCGATCGTGGTGACGGACCAGGCTGCGGGAACGGCCGGGATGACGCTGGTGGAGCGGCCCGAGCCGCCGGCAGCGATAAACGACGTCGTCGTTGAGGTTCATGCGTCGGGATTCGTCCCGACTGAGATGGCGTGGCCCTCGACCTGGACCGATCGCCGCGACCGTGACCGAACACCGTCGATCCCTGGGCACGAGCTGGCCGGATTGGTCACCGCCCTCGGCTATGGCACGACGGGGCTGTCGGTGGGACAACGGGTGTTCGGCCTCACGGACTGGCATCGCGACGGCACTCTGGCGGAGTATGTGGCCGTCGAGGCACGCAACCTCGCGCCGCTCCCTGGCGACGTCGACTTCACGGTGGGCGCGAGCCTGCCGATTTCGGGGCTGACCGCGTGGCAGGGGCTGTTCGAGCACGGCCGCCTTCAGGCGGGGCAGAGCGTGCTCGTTCACGGCGCGGCCGGCGCAGTCGGGTCGATGGTGACTCAGCTCGCGCGTGAGTTCGGTGCGTACGTCATCGGCACCGGACGCGCCGCCGACCGTCAGAAGGCGCTCGACTTCGGCGCGATGGAGTTCGTCGACCTTGAGAACGACGCGCTACAAGACGTCGGCGGCGTCGACCTGGTATTCGACGTCATCGGCGGAGACATCCAGAAGCGGTCCGCGGGTCTGGTACGAGCCGGAGGAACGCTGGTGTCCATCGTCGGGCCGCCCGAGGCGCGGCCTGTGAACGGCATGGCGATCGACTTCGTTGTCGAGGCCGATCGTGCCCAACTGGGTGAGATCGTCCGGCGGGTGCGTGACGGACGGCTGCGGACGAACATCGGCAACGTCGCAACCCTCGACGATGCCGTCGCCGCCTTGAATCCGACCGAGCGGATCAAGGGGAAGACGGTCATCCGCGTTCGTCCGTGAGGACTCGGGGTGAGGGGGAACCGCCATGACAGCCGGCGACCTGGAGGACCGCGGGGTGCCCGGTTCGTCTTCCGGCTTCCGACCACGGACCGGCGTCCGCCAGCTCCCGACACCCCCGCGGAGGGATCCCGCCACTCCACATGACGGGAGATAACGTGCGCAGCCGGACTGACTCCACATCAGGGGGCAGGCACCTGACGGGCACCAAGAGCCGCTCGGCGGCCGCGCCCAGCGAGACCACCTGGCCGTCGTCCCGGGGCTGAGCGTAACAGTCCAGGCTGCACGCCGAAGAAGCCCGCCGATCGGCCAGACGCCTGCGCAGTACGGCCGATCGCGTCATCGACCGGTCGTATGACCGTTTCATGAGTTTCTTCTGCTGTCTCCGCAACCCCGGCAGGCGGTTGATCCTGGTCAAGCCCCATGTGGGGTAATGGACACCCATATCCGCCAGGGATCGAACAAGTCAAGAATGGAAGGTGCTAGGGCGTTCTGGGACGATTGCGCTGTGCATGTCGGCGGATCGTCCCTGCGTGCGTTACGTGCCGCGGTGTTCGCGGCAGCGTGCGTGCTGGTCTCGGCCGCTCTGCACATGCTGGCCGGAGGGGCTCCCGTGCGCGGGGGAACCCTGGTCGCCGCAATGGCACTGACCTGGCTGGGCGCGTTCCTGCTCGCAGGCCGTCAGCGAGGCATGGGAGTCCTGCTGGGCGCCTCCTTCGGCGCGCAGTACGGGATGCACCACCTGTTCACTCTCGGCGCCGCGCACGCGTCGCCGTCGCCGTGGACGGGTGAGCACGGCACCGGTTTGGGCATGGTGCTGATCCATGCCGCGATGGCGATCTTGTCCGCCTGGGCGCTGGAACACGGTGAGTCCGCCCTGGCGATGATCGTGCATCTGGCCGTCACGCCGGTGCGCGGGCTGCGGGCCGTGTTGCGCGTCCTCGCGGGCGCGCTGGCCGACATCGCACCGTCCTCTCCCCGTCCGGTGGGGGAACCTCCCCTCCCGGTCCCTCGTCGCAACGACTTCGTCGTGGTGGTCGCTCGGCGCGGTCCGCCTCTGGCCGTCTCCGTTCTCTGACACGGGCTGCCGCCTGCCTTGGCGGCATCGGCTCGCCATGCCATGCGCCCGTTTCGCCGCCCTGAACCGCGCTGAAGGCGGTCCGCGGCTCAACCCCCTACTCAGGTGACGCATACCTGTCGGTGTGCGCTCGCCGTTGAACGGAGAACCCCATGACTTCTACCGCCGGTATCCAGCGTGCCGTCGATCCGGCCCGGCCTCCCCGCCCCAGGCGTGCGAACTGGGCGGCGCTGCGCCCGCTGGTGTTGCGCCTGCACTTCTACGCCGGAATCCTCATCGCCCCCTTCCTGCTCGTGGCCGCGACCACGGGCCTGCTGTACGCCGCCTCTTTCCAGATCGAGAACGTCGTCTACCGGCACGAGCTGACCGCGCCGGTGAGCCAGACCGCCGTCCCTCTGAGCGAGCAGGTAGCCGCGGCTCGCCAGGCGCTTCCCGAAGGGAAGGTCACCGCGGTGCGGCCCGCGGCTGAGCCCGGCCTGACCACCCGGGTGCTGCTGGACGTGCCGAACCTGCCCGAAAGCACGCAGATGGCGGTCTTCGTCGACCCGGGGACCGGTCAGGTGCGCGGCACACTGGAAAGTTACGGCGGCTCCGGCGCGCTGCCCGTACGTGCCTGGATCTCCGACCTGCACCGTCGCCTCCACCTGGGAGAGCCCGGACGGATCTACAGCGAACTGGCCGCCAGCTGGCTGTGGGTCGTCGCCCTCGGCGGGCTGGCGCTGTGGCTGAGCAGGCGGCGCCGCGACGGCCGCCGCCTGCGCGGCCTGCTCACCCCCGACCGCGCCGCCACCGGGTCGCGCCGCACGTTGTCCTGGCACGGCTCGGTTGGCCTGTGGGCCGCGCTGGGTGTGCTGTTCCTGTCCGCCACCGGCCTGACCTGGTCGAAGTACGCCGGAGAGAACATCGGCGAGCTGCGCACAAAGTTCGGCTGGGCGACTCCGTCGATCAGCACCGATCTCGGCGAGCACGCGGGGCACGGGGGGCACGGGGGACACTCCGCGAGCGGTGATCAGGCGGGGGACACCCCGGACGTGGGGATCGACAAGATCATGCTGGCGGCGGCCAGCTGGCGGCTGTCCGGCCCGCTGGAGATCGTCCTGCCGACCGAGCCCGGGGCCGCGTACGTGGTCAAGGAGATCCGCAAGACCGCTCCCACGCAACTGGACCAGCTAGCGTTCGACCCGGCGACCGGGCAGGTCGTGGGCGAGTTGCGGTTCGCCGACTATCCGCTGGCCGCCAAGCTCACCGAGTGGGGCATCGACGCGCACATGGGGCTGCTGTTCGGCCTGGCCAACCAGATCGTCCTGGCCGCGATCGCGGTCGGGCTCGTCACGCTGATCGTGCTGGGCTACCGGATGTGGTGGCGGCGCCGTCCGACCCGCGGATTCGGCCGGCCCTACCCGCGTGGTGGCTGGCGGGATGTGCACTGGGGAGTCCTGGCACCGTTGGCCCTGTTCGCCCTCGTCGTGGGGTACTTCCTGCCCCTGATGGGCATCTCCCTGGCCGCTTTCCTGGTGATCGACACCCTGCTCGGGCTCCGCTCCAGGGCCGCCGGCTAGGCGCATCGCCGTGCGGCGGCCGGAGCCCGGATCCGCGACAATCCGGGCTCCGGCCCCCATCACTCGCCGAGTGGTGAACAGTGGGCGTGTGTGGACATGACCGTGAGGTGCGTACGGCGGGGGAAGGCGTGACTACGCAGCCTGGGGCCTGTAGTAGCGGGCCCGGCTCTCGCGGCTCGTCGCGAACTCCTTTTCGCGGCTCAGGCGGCGAAAGCTACGGGAGCCCTGGATAAAAACCTCATCCTTGTCAGCACTCAGCAGGCACCGAATCGACGATAGGGAACGAGGGCTCCCATGCCACGTGGTTCTTACCGCCGATGCTGCCTGTCTGCCTGCTGCTGCCCTGGTCTCGGTTCTGTTTTGCGTTGAGCGCCCGAATCGAGAAGTCCCACTCGGTGCTCGCGGCTCCCTCTAATGTGGCCGCGAATGGATACTCGTCACAGTTCGGGTCCTTCCACCTGGCCCCGGGGGCAATGTACTTCTCCCACTGGTAGTACTTGCAATAGTTGCTTCCCGGGTTATCCGGCCATACCTTCTGCGTCGTCTTGCCGAGATCGGAGATGAATGAACGTCCCGAGAAGACGAGCCGGTTTTCTGTGTTCTTTTCATCGCTGGTGGTCCTGTGCAGCGGCTCGTCCGCATCGCTACCGACAGGAGCCGCCCAGTTCCCGGGGATGCGCTTGGGCTGCTCAGTGCCGAGAACTGCCCTGCTAAGCGCGCCCCCTAGACCCCGATTTTCAGCTGGTCGGCTATCAGGTCCCAGAAACACATGTAACGCCTGGCGCCGGCTAGCCAAGGCGCGAGATACCAGGCTTCCCACTCACCTTCAGGAGTTTTGACGTGAGGATTGAGAAGAACGACTCCATCGTCCCAATACCCCACCAGAAGGGTGTCGGATACATACTCCCCTCTCATGTTGCCGGAGACTTGCTCGTGTCCGTAGACGAAGTAGAGCTCGTCGGGCACGCTCCATGAGTTCTCGGGCTTGGGTTCTGACCAGCTCTCGGCGACCGAGGGGTCGACATCACGAAGCCAGCCGATCTCCTCGACGCGTAGCAGGCAGCAGTCGTCGGCGTTGCCCCACCCGTTGGAGAAAAGGAGAAACTGTCGGTGACCCGACGGCAACGCCATGCCCAATCGCTCTTCAAGGCGGCGGACCTCTGCCTCTGTAGCCGGGGAATGCAGATCGCTGTCAGTATCAGGGCCCTCGGTAGCCGGATGCCTCGCAGGGAAGCGTTCAGACCATGCATATTGGGCACTCATATTGAGGAATGTATCTCGTTCGAGTGACTCCCTGGCGGTATATGGGCTTAGGGCGGACGCATCAGCGGAAAACGGTGCCACCGCAAGCGGTCCGACCGGACCCACTCCGCCCGTACGGACCTCAATGAGTTCCGTCAGCAAAGCAGTGGACCGCCAGGGATCGCGAACAACAACCCGAAGCCCAAGCATCGGTCCGCGGCATGCGCGTCATCGTCCGAGGCCGCGTGCGCCGGCGCACCTACGAGAATGAACCCGGCGACAAGCGCACCGTCTCCGGCCTCGAGGTCCAAGAATCGGCCAGGCCCCTGATGCATGCGTGCTCGGAGGCGCTCAGGTGAGCCGGGCCCACCGCCTGAGGGTGTCCGCGGCCTGGGCGTAATCGCGAGACGACAGGTGCCTGATGCTCGCGCCGTGGTTGGCGCTCGGGGCGACGAACACATGGCAGTCCGTACCCTTAGGCGTGAACCGCTCGGCACTCCAGGGATCCCGCCCGCCGTAGACGAACATCATCCGGCTCGCCTGCCGGGTCACCCACGCGTCCACGTCCCGCATGACCCTGCCGTCGAAGCGGGAGCGGAGGGACGCGGGCAGCAGGGAGTTCGGCTGGTAGAGCCCCGGATACCTCGTCAGGCCCTTGAGGTGGGCGAAGCTCAGGGACGCCCAGCCGAGCTGGGTGGCCGCCTGGTAGTAATAGGGCAGGTACGGCTCGATGCCCTGGTCGGTGTACTGCCTCCATTTTTGGATCTTGTCCACCCATCGGAAGATGGCGGCGTCGGAAGCGTTCTCGCCGGGAATGTCCTTGCAGTCCTGCTGCCGGAAGTACTGCCAGAACGTCCAGGCGGAGTCGAGCACGCTCATCTCGAAGGAGCGGTCGGCCGTGCCGATGGTGCGGCGGAAGGTGAGGCCCTCGCGCCTCGCCATGGCTGTGAGCCGAGGGACCAGGCTCTTGCGGCGCTTGAGCGCCTCCCGCTGCAAACTACGCAGGGCGGCCCGGCACGACGGCGTGCCCACGGTCGTGAAGAACCGCTCGTAGACGCGGTCGTCGGCGTTGACCGCGTCGTTGGGCGCGACGTAGGCCACGACTCCGTCGAGGTCGCCCGGATAGAAACGGTGGTGGTAGACGGCGGTCATGCCGCCCTTGCTGGCCCCGGTGCCGATCCAGGCGCCGTCGTAGACCCGCTTGAGCGCCTCGACGATCGCGTGTTCGTCGCTCGCCTCCTGCCAGATGTCGAGCTTCGCCCAGTCCTTCCCCTTCGGAAGCGAGGTGCCGAAGAAGCGGTGCTCGACGGAGAGCTGGTTGGCGTCGAGCCCATAGGTGGGCTCCTCGAGCCACACCTTCTCCGGCATGAAGTACCCGCTGGTGAAGAGGACCACGGGCCGGTCCAGCGACCGGTGCGAGAGAGTGAGCCGCTGCTGGAACGTGCCGCCGCGCGGGTTCCGGTGGTCCACCGGCTGGGTGAAGGTGAGGGTGTAGTCCTTGTAGCCCTTCGCCCGCCCCTTCTTCACCGACACCACCCGGAGACCGGGGACGGCCCTGAGCCGGGCCAGGAGGTCGTCCTTCGCGATCCCGGCCGTGGAAGCCGCGGACTTCGCCGGGACCGTCCCGGCGCCGGTCGCCGGGGCGGCCGCCGCGGGGACCGCGACCAGGAGGGACGACGCCAGCACCGCCGAGAACAGCGTCAGGGGTCCCCGCGTCCGCCGGACCGGACTCCTCAGCCGCGCGTACGGGCGACCCGCCATGCCCTTCCTCCCATGTCGACCTAGATCCACAACAAAGATCGGGAAGACTCTGGCGTATCGGCATATGTCGGCACAACCGCAAAAAGGGACTCGGCTCACGGCCGCCCGTGTCGCCTCGGACGGGGCAGGTGTTGTCGACGGCGTAGTGCAGCATCGGTCACCGAGCTGTCGACGGAATGGGAGGCCGAGGTGGCGCCGACGAACCGGCAGGTGGCCGAGCATGCCTTTCTCAAGGGCATGTGCGAGGACGAGTACCTTCGCAACCACGTCGTCGACAGGGGGAAAGCGATCAGGAGTCGATCGCCAGCCGGGAGGGGAGCGGAGTGGGTGCGGGAGGTGTGGGGGATGCACACCGCGCAGGACTGTCCGAACAGCCCGCTGCCCGACCTGGCCACTGCCTCGTAATCTCGCTGCTGCCCGTCACGGACACCGGCCACGCCCTCGTACGCCATGAGCCGGCCGGCGCTTCCGCGAGGAGAGCCGACAGGAAAGTCGCAACGAGAACGCCGCGCCGACCCGCGTGAAGCTCGACCGGCACCGCCGGATGGACCTACTGACGGTGGCCGGTGACAGGAGGTCCGGGGGACCTCTTCCCCCCGGGATGGCCGGTCAGAGTCGCGGTCATGACGAGGCCGGTTTCACCGTGCCCGAGGTCAGCGCCGCCTGCACGATGCGGATCGCCTCGCCTGCGTCGATGCCGAGGCTGGCGACCACGGCCGCGTAGTCGGCGGCGGCCTGGCGGGCCCGCTCCAGGCCATCCTCACCGGCGGCCGACACGAACGAACCCGCCCGGCCGCGCGTCTCGATCAGACCTGCCTCCTCCAGCTCCCGGTAGGCCCGGCCGACCGTGTTCACGGCCAGGCCGAGGTTGGCCGCGAGCTGGCGGATGGTCGGAAGGCGGGTGCCCACGGCCAGCGTGCGATCCTGAATCTGCCGGGCGAGCTGGGCGCGCAGCTGTTCGAACGGCGGCACCGGTGAAGCGGCGTCGATGACGATCATCGGACGCTCATCACCTGCCGGGCCACCGTCGCGCTCGACGGCGTCCTGAAACGGAGCGCGATGCACGCGACCATGCCCAAGACCACGTTGGCGACCGCGGCGGCGCTCCACCAACCGGGCGCGGCGCCGAACAGCAGCACCATGGGTAGCGACCACTGCACGCTTGGCGTGGTGAGGTCGCGGGCGTCCTCGACACGCATGATGACGTCGGCGGTCAGCGATTCCTCGTCCTCCGCCACGACCGGGCGCCGCAGCAGGTGGCGCAGTTGCACGGCGGTGATGGCTGTCACGCCGAGCAGGCCGATCAGCAGGACGACCGCCAACTGCCGCACGGTGGGGTCGGATACGGCCAGGGCGCTCCCGGCCAGCGCCATCGCGCCGGCGAACGTGGCGACCGCGAAGACGGCGTACGGCAGGCCGAGCACGGCCCGCCAGCTGGGCTGGATCGGATGGGCGGCCCTGCGGGACAGCGTCGCGCCCGCCCGCTGATCGACGCGTCGCACCCACCAGTCGAGCAGCGACTGTGCCAGCAGCAGCCCGGCGACCAGCGCGGTCAGGGCCAGCAGCGGCAGCGGACGATGCGGCTCGTGGCCGTCGAAGGCGGGAACGGCGGCGAGCGCGCTCGCGACGATCAGCAGGGCCGGAATCGTCGCCGCGGCGAGGCGGGCACGTCCCCGGACCGCCAGCCGGCTGGCCAGCAGCGGGGTCGAGCGGGCACCGGACAGTCCGTGCCGGGCGAGCCATGCGTCCGCCAGTCGCAGGTCGGTCGCACGCGCCGACGGGCTGGTGTCCGGGGGTTCATTGGCCATAGCCCCTCCTTTGTCGCAAGATTTGTAGCAACATCATGAGACATGCATTGAGACAAAGTCAACGCCACGTGCCTCTGGTCGGAAAATGGCTGTTCGGCCGGTGCCGTGAATGCCGCCGGGGTGCGCGAGCAGCGTTCATCACACTCTGTCGGCTGCGGGCGGGCGCCTCTGACCGGCAGGGGGTCGAACCCTGATATGCGATCGATGCCGAAGAACGCGGGACGCCCTACGGTGCGGGGGCCCGACAGTGACGCGCGCTGGAGCTGAGGGCGCAGCTCGTCGCTGATCTTCACGGAGGATTCTCCCGAGGACTTCCCGCTGGCGATGTGGCCTGAGCCTGGAGGGTTCTTACCGTGGGGCTCCACCATCCATGGCGACGACCTCGGCTGGATGACGGTGGGCACGCCGGAGGAATGGCCGGTGGCGCTCATCACTCATGGCTACGAGGAGCAGGAGCACTTGATCAGGGAGACCATGACCGAGTGGCTGGTCGGGTGGGCTTCGGGCGCGCGCTTCGACAGCAGCGGCTTCGCTCGTGGAGCTGAAGGTCACCCCCTGATATGTGAACCGTGGTAGTAGGGCGACTCCCGCGCGATGGTGGCACATAGTGCCGCCCTTCATCCTCCACCAGCGTGACTCGGCAGGGGAGGATGCGGAAATCGCCGATCAGCCCAGAAACGTCATTCTGTCCGCCAAACCCCCTCACCACCTCCGCGGAGCCGGCGACCCCCTGCAAGCCGCCCCATAATGCCAGCGTGGAATTGCGAATCGATCCAGACAGGAACATTCGAACCGGCGTCTGCGACTGTTGCCAGACCCCATTCGATCGCGTGACCGGGTTCATCAAGCTGACCCGGGAGGAAGCCCTCGCCCATCCCTGGCTGCCGGACTATTGGGAGACCATAGATCACATCCTGGAGAACGACGCCACAGTCCGTCAGCATCTCTACGGCTAGCGAGCCGTAGCCGAGGAGCCGACCAATGAACAGAGCTGAGCAGGGCTCTCCGGCTCCTGGGTGATCTCCGCCCGATGCCGGCGGGTTTGATCGCGAACACGGGGGCGGCCATGCTGTGGGCGTGGAGTACGTGTCCAGAGTGCCGCGACCGCCGCTGGACGGGCTGATCGACGACCTTTACTACCTGGAGGGTGCGCCGCCGTACGCCCGGCTGATGCTGCCGCCGATGCCGGCGGCGTTGCTCATCGTCAACCTCGGGGCGCCGTTCCGCATCCGCGCCGGCACCGACATCGAGACGGACGAGTACGCCGACGGCTGCGTGGTCACCATGCCCACCCGCGCGTTGGAGTTCGGCTACCCCCTCCGGACCCGGTCCGTCGGCGTGCACTTCAAGCCGTGGGGGCTGGCGCCGTTCCTGCCGATGCCCGCGGCCGAGTTGTGTGACCGGCCGGTGACGGTAGAGCAGGTTTGGGGCCGGCCCGCCATTGCTGAGCTGCGAGACCGGCTGGCCACGGCGGACGGACCGCACGAGATGCTGACGCTGCTCGAGCAGGAGCTGATGCGGCGGCTGTGCGAGACCGCCGGCCTGGGGCTGGTCCGGCACACGAGCAGCGTCCTCGCGGCGACCAGCGGGGCGGTGGCGATCGGCGGCCTGAGCGTGGCAGCCGGTGTCAGCAGCACTCATCTGGCACAGCGGTTCAAGGAGCTCATCGGCGTCACGCCGAAGCGGCTGGCCCGCACCTACCGCTTCACCGCCACCGTGTTCGCGATCAACCCCGCCGGACCGATCGACTGGGGCGACCTCGCCGGTGGCGCAGGCTACTTCGACCAGGCCCACTTCGGCCACGAGTTCCGGGCGTTCACCGGGCTCACGCCGACCCGGTACGTCGAAGTCCGGCGGCGGTTCCTGCGCGAACATCCCGGCCACGTGATGGACGGCTGGCCGCTGCCGGCCGATTGATTTCGTACAAGAGCCGCAGCTCACGACACGCTAATTTGGGGCACCCCAAAGCAGAGGAGAGCCCCGTGGGCAAGGTGGTCATGTACAGCTCGGTGTCGGTGGACGGCTTCGTCGCGGACGACAATGACCAGCCCGGACCGCTGTTCGACTGGTTGTCCAGCGGTGACGTCCCGTTGGACGAGAGCGGCGAGCTGAAGGTGTCGCGGACGTCCTACGACTACACCCGGCCGTACTGGGACCGGATCGGAGTCACGATCGTCGGCCGCCACGTCTTCGACCTGACGGACGGCTGGGACGGAAAGCCGCCGAGCGGGATCGACCACGTGGTCGTCGTGACGCACCGGCCGCAGCCCGAGGGCTGGGACCCCGAGGCGCCGTTTCACTTCGTCGACGGCGTCGAGGCAGCCGTAGCCAAGGCGCAGGACCTCGCGGGTGACCGCTTGATCGAGGTCGCCGCCGGCGACGTCGGTGGCCAGGTGCTTGCCGCGGGTCTGGTCGACGAGGTGCGCATGGACGTCGTACCCGTCGTGTTCGGGTCCGGCAAGCGCTACTTCGGGTCGGTCCACGCGCAGCACCTGTTGGAGGATCCTGACGTGGTGATTCAGGGCAACCGGGTGCTTCACCTGCGCTATCGGGTGCGCCGTTGACCGATCTAGCGGGTACGCGAAGAAGTCCACTGCGAACGGTGACACAAGATCGGGCCTCGGCTGCGTTTGCGCATCGCTGTCCCTGGTCGGGCAGCCGACGCCTCTCCTCAGCGGCGGCGGTCTTGAGCCGGTGAACCCGTCCATCGCCACGACCTCCACGGCCTCGCGCCACGCCTGCGGGCGCTGAGGAAGCCAGGCCGCGACGCAGCGTCCGCGCCGCCTCCTCAGCGCCTGTCGAGATCCGGCCGGAACTCGTGCACCACTTCGATGACACCGGAGATGTGCGCGTTGAATTCGTCCAGTTCCTCGGCGGGCACCCACAGTTCGAGAATCGTCTCCCCGCCGACCTGCCTGATCGGATAACGAGCCAGGAACTCACTGGAAACCCGGAAGCGGGTCACGTATCCCACCCCGTGGCGGGGAGCATTCCAATCGCGGGCGATTCTGATCGCGTATTTTTCGTTGAGCACGGGATAGAAGATGGGCTGCTCGGGCAGCCGCGGCGGCCACGCGCGCCACCGGGACCGCCGGACCAGTTCCAACTCCTCCGGCCCGGTCGGCCGCCACAAGGTCGTCAGCCCGTCCGACATGCTCTTTCCTTTCGCGCCTCCCGTAACCTAACCGGCCCGACCGTGAGAAGGCACCTGGAATACGGTCGCGGCGAACTCTCGCCGCGGCTATGCGGCGAAGAGGAGGAGCAGGCCCACGACGGTGTAGACCACCATCAGCACGAGCAGGGGAATCTGCCCGAGGACGGCGGTACGCCGAGGGAACAGGGCCAGCGCGCGGTCGTGCGCCAGAACGGTGCCCAGCACGTGCCCGATGACGATCACCGTCACCTGGAGGGTGGCGACTCCGGCGGGGGTGGTGCCGAGCGCCTGGATGGTCCACCCGGCGGTGCCGAGCCAGTCGGCGCCGGTGTCCAGTGGATCGGACAGCAGGGCGATGGTCCGCTGCCCCTCCAGCAGGAACAGGGTGTAGTAGTGCGCCACCACGTATCCGACGGCTACCGGCACGATCGAGTGGGCGATCTCGCCCGCCGTCGTACCCGGCTCCGCCGCGCCCCACCGGCCGGCGAGCGCGGTCGCGGTCCGGTACGCCGCGAGCACCAGGCCGATGACGGCGACCAGACCGGCGGTCCCCGTGACCGGGGCCGGCACCGCGCTCTCCTGCATGAAGCGCACCCACACCGGGGCGTTGGACAGGCTGTCGTACATGGTGGAGCCCAGGAGCACGACCACCAGTGCCGTCAGTCCCGGCGCCGGTCGTAGCCCGGCCATGCCGTCGAGGGAGTTGCGCCAGACCACGACGCCGTCGCGGCGTCTGGCGGCCGGGGCCAGCCGTCCCACGAGGTCGCTGTAGACCTCGAACGGATCCGCGTGGTCGAACCACCGCGAGCCGAAGACGGCCGCCCCGGCGAGCATGAGCACGGCGTAGGCCGCGAGCCAGGCTCCGATGACCGGCAGGGTGGCCCGCTCGGGGGCGACCAGTTCCAGCCAGACGAAGGCGAACAGGCCGGCGCAGGCGGGCCAGTATCCGACGTTCGCGGGCAGCGGCCGCAGGCCGAGCTCGGGGTCGCGTCCGAGCCCCTTGCTGGCCAGCAGGTGCAGCGTCCGCAGCGGGTTCAGGCCGCGCCACACCGGCCCGAACAGCAGCGACAGCGGCACCAGGCCGACCCAGAACAGTACGTAGAAGGCCCCTGCCGTGGGATTGTCCGCTTGATCGGGACCGAAGATCAATCCGATGCAGAAGTACGCCGCGGCGACGAGCCCCGCGACTCGCCAGCCCCACCGCCAGGCCGGCGTGCTCACCGCGGTCTGGATGGCGGCGGGCAGCGAGCGGGCGGCGGTGAGGGCGGCATCCAGCCGCGGTTGTTTCCACAACGCGCCGAGCGCCACGAACGACACCAGCAACGCGAGGGCCGCGCCGGTCAGCGCGGCCGAGAAGGGGATCGGCAGGTCCTGACGGCCCCCGACGCCGTGAGCCAGCAGCATTCCGGCGGCCTATCGCACGACGAGCTGGAACAGCTGCAGTCCCGACTCGTGGGTTTCCATCTCGAACAGCCCGGTCTCGTTGGCGACGAACTCGATGCTCGCGGGGGTTCCGGGCTTCAGGCCGGCCTCTTTGTCGTACCCGTGCAGATGCGCCTCGTCGGCGGTGTCGCTGGTGACGGTGATCCGCACCGTCTGGCCCTTGGTCACCTCGATCCGTCCCGGCGGCGGGGTGACCTTCCGGCCGGCGATGGTGACGGTGATCTCCTTCACGGCCGAGTCGGCGGGAGCGGCGGCCGACGCGTCGGGGGCCGCGGGAACCGACTCGGCAGGAGCCGGGGCAGCCGATTCGGTGGAGACCGGGGCCGCCGACTGGGCGGGAGCGGCGGCATCCGACCCGCCACAGGCCGACGTGGCCATCAGCAGGGCCACGCCGAGCGGGAACGCGGCGAGCAGCGGGCGCAGGCGGGCATGGGCGATCGTCATGGGGAGGGTTCTCCTGGAGAGGTCGGACGGTCAGCGTCGCTTGGCGGATTTGGGGCGGTGCGGGGTGCGTGACGCCGGGGCGCGTGAGGGCTTGCCGGCCTGCGGGCGGCCGCCGGGCCTGCGGGCCGTCGCGGTGGCGGGTGCGGGCCGGCGCGCGGCCCGCAC